>JBBAAT010000117.1:0-8361 GCA_041658145.1 Bacteroidales bacterium
GCAGTGGCGACGTTCAGGATAATCAATTACTTCACCACCCCATTCCTCGATCATTCCGGTTAAAACGCAGGGATATTCAGCTCCGCCGATTCCTTTATCAGGAAACATTTTGGCATAATGACAGCCAATATGATCGACTACTTTTAAAGGCTTACCAGTTTCTTTATCAATCAGTTTATATTTCGATTTTTGCGCAATATCTTTTCTGAATTTATAAAAAATATCGCTTGCATGAGCAAGGTTCTTGGGTATTTTAAATTCCCTGCCTGTAGCTTTCTTTAAGTATTCCCTCACTTTTGCCTCAACATCTGGAAAGTGATGCCATGTGTCAAGAACTTCTGTATAAATTCCAAAAGATGTGATACATGAAGGAACAAGGTTTTCATATCCGGCTTCAGTCATCAGTGCAAATTGACGTGCTACTACCGTCATCGTCGTATCAACAGGTATTATATCTGCGTGATAACCAATTCCGGTGCATGTTGTGTGGCAGGGATGTTCGTATACATTCTTACTGAGTTCTTCACGCATTATTTTCAAGAAAGCCGTTTCAGACCCTGGGAAAAAATTTTGCCGGACACAACTACGTACATAAAAATAGCGATTATCAGCTATTTCTTTCTGGTATTCTTTCCAGATGGCTTTTTTACCTTCTGCTTTCATCCTCTTGTGTGCGTTTTATTATTATGAGAATATATATGCTTAAAATATTCATTATCCAATCCATCGCCAAATTCGAGATCCAATTCTTCAGCTTTCTTTTTCGAATATTCTTCAATTTTATTGAACCTTGCGGTAGCGCCTGTCAAATCAAAAATTTTTCTGATTTCCTGCAATGCTTCTTCCGGAATTTTCCTCAGAATTCCGGGTCCATCGCCTTTATAATTGGCTCCAAGACGTTCAAAGTGTTCTTTCCAGAATTTTTGCCTCCAATCCCAAACGGGGCCTTGTTCAGGATGAAGATCTGTCCCAACTCCTTCAAGATAGAGACAGTATCCAAAATCCAGTATCCATTGGCCAACAGTTCTTTTAACAGCTAATTGCTGCCGTCCTTTTTCAGACTCAACGAAATAACCTAATTCCTGCGATAAAGCACGGAGAGCCATTATAATCAGCCCAGGCGTATTGCCTCTTGGGCAGCGCGTTTTACAAGACATGCATTCACCGCAGTACCAGATAGTGTCGCTTTTAAGCAGTGCTTCAATTTCTGCTTCATCCCGCGACTGAATAGTGTCGACTATAATTCTCGGATCATAATTATAAAATGAAGCTGCAGCACAGATCGCTGTGCAGGTACCACAGTTGATGCAAGCCTTCAGTCCTTCCTGAAATCGCACATCTTCAAGGAGTTTGTTATAAAGTTCACCCATGAAAGCTTAAAAATAATATTATACTGTGCGTGATATAAATTTGCACATTTTGGTTTTAGGTATAAGGGAATAAGGTATAGGGTATAACATATTCTTCCATATACCTTTATACCTTAATAATAACTCTTTACCTTTATTGTAATCATAAAATGTCACAATTTATCCCGTTTTAAGTATATATATAGATTTAGTCAGCAAAGATATATGTTTTTTTTTAATCCTGGCAACGGCATCCCGCCTGAAGAATATTAGGTCGCTTTTCAATAGATCCTTTGCCATAAAAAAGAAAATCCCCCCGAGTACTCGGGGGGATTTTTTACTGCTATATTTTCTACTTTTTACCTGCAATATTGGTATTATAGAATTCTTTAATCTTGGCCACTCTCTGCTTGAGTAAGTCAACGCTGAGCATATTGCCTGAATAATCGCATGCTGTTATGTAAGCAAGGTCAATGTTTTTTGATTCGCCGGGTTTCAGGGTTAAAGGCCCGATAGAACCAAGCCCTCTTCTGTCCCCTATCAGGCTTCCTACAGCGCCTTCAGTCCATCCGCCGTACCATCCGGAGAACATATAATTGGCCGGCATTTTTCCGCCATAGCCATTGCCTCCGTAAGTAGCGGGTGATTTATCTTTCCATACGCTTTGCATATAGTTGTAATAATTCTCTGCATTTTCCGGATCTTGCGTAATAGGACTTCCAATACCGGTGTTGTTATAATATATAAAATTAGTCATAACTTCGTTAAGAAAAGTTACACCTTGCGCCGGAGGAATTTTTCCGTAACCATAAGTTCCTTCGTCATAATCATCTCCGTTATAACCGAAATATGTATTAAGCAAAATATCGCTTCCTATATAATCGTCGGATGACATACCAATGTCGAAATCAGTAAGCACACCTGCATAAACAGAATTATACAGTTCTTTTGAGCGATTAATGATTTTGTAGTTAAGGAAAATAGTATTATTAAGTGCAGAATCTTCAGGGGCATTGAAAGCATAAGCCAGTCCACGAACCTCAATACCTAATTTATCGGCTTGCGTTTCAGTATGTTTTGTCCTGTCGTCGTTAAAAATAAAAAACACTGCCTGATCACCATTAATCAAAGGATAATCGCCATTCTTAGGATCGTATATTCCATTATTGTTTATATCGGCATAAGGAGCAAGGTCGCGTGCCTGTCCGAAATTACTATTTCCATTGCCAGGCCAGTTAGCAATTGCTGCTGACATTATATACGTATTATCCTGCCGGTGTGCTTTATGATCTTCTATTTCTTGTTTAGTTATCTTCCACACCTTATTCCATATACTGTCCTGGACTGTAGAATAACTTTCAGGTTTCATAACAGGTCCTGCCCAGAAATCTGTTCCTTTGCGGCGATATGTTTGTGCGGCAAGATGAAACTTGTGATTATTGTCGTACCCTCCTATCCATAATGCTCCGGTATAAATTGTGCTTTTACCGCTTCCTTTTGGAACTTCATACATAGGGTCAGTAAAATCCCAGAACATGCTTCCTTCGGAATTAAAACGAGCATTGATATTGTTTGCATCAAGATTGTTATATGCAATCTTTGCATTGTCCACAACAACAAGTTTAAGTTGATCGGAAGTTGAAGATCCTGATGTATTGGTTACAAGCAAATGATATGTTCCTGTTTCAATGGCCAGGTAACTTGAAGTATTAGCATCTATGATCTTATTGTTATTAAAAAACCACTGGTATTTTTCATTCGGTTGAGGATTTGCAAGAGATAAAACATTTTTGTTTTCAGTTATATTTGGTTTTGAAGGCGGCATTGAATCTATTGTAATAAACTTTATCTTTACGCTTGCACAACCCTCACGGGAAGTTGCATATAATGTTACGGGGGTATTCCCGTAATTTTTAAAAGTATGTGTGGGGTTAACATCTTTGTTGACAGTTTCATCACCAAAGTCCCAAAAGGATGAAAAAGCCTTTGATCCCGTTGAAGTATTGGTAAACATAACTTTCAAAGGCTGAGTTTTTCCGAACGAAGGCTCCATAGTAAAATCTGCCTTTACATAAGGACAATATGATGTTATGTTGTTCGGCTCGTCTTTAAGTCTTTTAAATACTCCTCCTGTAATAAGAGATACTTTGTATTCGCCGAAGCAAATAATCTGGCTGTTCTTAAACTCAACTGCTGACCACGCTTTCCCGTTCCATTTGGCAATATTTGTTGTAAAACTGGGGCCTGCAGTACTGAATATTCCTCCAACATATAACTCTCCGTTATAAACGATCATTGTCCTTCCAAAACTTTCACCTGTTGAGGAATATTCTATACCTGTTCCTGCAGGCAGGAAATTCTTTCCGTTCCATCTTGTAATATTATTAACTGTAATACCATCAACAGCGTTGAAAAACCCCGTAATATATAGTTCGTTATTATAAACAGCAAGAGCTCTTGCATAAGGTTCTGTGGTCGAAATTATTGATATTCCTGAACCTAAAGCAGACCAGTTGGTGCCGTCCCATTTTGCGATATAATTTGCAGGAGTAACACCTGCGTAAGTGAATTTTCCTGCAGCATATAAACAACTGTCATATACGCATAAAGAAAAAACCCTACCATTTATCCCCGAGCCGACAATATTCCATGCGTTGTTTTCCCACTTTGCAATCGCCGAACCAACAACTGACCAAGCTTTCCCATTCCACTTTGCAATATTTGACGTTGCAATGCCTCCGGCATTATCAAACTGCCCTGCCACATACAACTCATTGTTGAAAACAGCCATCGCAGAGATCCTGCCATCCATACCTTTCCCGACAGGCATAAAGACTTTGCCATTCCATTTTGCAATATAGCTAATAGAGTCAGAGCCAGCCATTGTAAAATTTCCACCTATATATAGTTCACCATTGTATACACAAAAAGAAAAAACAGAGCCGTTAACACCAGATGCAACAGCTGTCCATTTTCTTCCGTCCCATTTGGCGATGTTTGAAACATCAACATTTCCTGCTTTGGCAAACAGTCCGCCTACATATAATTCGTCGTTATATTCTATTATTGCGTTAACCGTTCCTTCAATTCCGCTGCCAAGTGGAGACCAGCTTTGTGCAGAAGAAGAAAAATGCATAAAAAAACCTGCAATCAATACAATAAATCCCGTAAATACTTTATTCATCGTTTTCATAATTAATTTATGTATCTATTTCCTGCAAAAATATGAAAATATGTTAAATTACGAAACTATTTAACATTTTTTTTTCTTATAAAACATGTCATTTAGGCGTGTCTATTCATTTTTTTTCAAAATCAAAAATGATCAATGAATTTTCAACAAAGGATGTTCCAAATAAACGCGTATAATCAGGACAATACCAAACACAACAAGAGAAATACCTACGATGCGATTTATCCAAAGCTGGATTCTTGGGCGGAGATATTTTTTAATCCTGTTTCCGATAAAACTTTTAAGCAGGTCGGTACTGAATATAGTTATAAGAGTTCCGCTGAAAAAAGTAACGGCATAATTGAATAATTTGCCTTCTTCCGCCCTTGCAGAAATCCAGCTCATAGCTGTAAGCCAGAAAATGAAAATGAACGGGTTAGCAATATTGAGGAAAAATCCTTTCATGATATATTTAAAATGTTTCTCGTTTATTTCCGGTGTTTTGTATTTTGCGCTACGCCGTTTCAATATCTCAGGCTTTTTAAAGTAGGTATAGGTTCCATAAATAATCAGGATGATACCTCCAATGAAACCAATATAAAGTTTATTTTCTGTTTTTTGAAAGATGGAATAAAGCCCAAGGTAACAGACAACTATGAGAAAAAAATCACAGATAATGATTCCAAGAGCAGTATAAAAAGCTGATTTAAAACCCCTATCAATACCGGTCTGTATAATGGTAAAGAAAGCAGGTCCAAAAGTGATGGAAACCAACAATCCAAGAATTACACCTTCAATAAAAATACGAATCATAATTACACTATTATTGTTACTATTTAGGTATAAAGGTATGGGTTATAAAGGTATAATAGGAGTGGTGAAAGTTATAGGTCTTTTCCCTTATACCTTATACCTCTATTTCCCTATACCTAAATAATTACCTATTGTTTTCCTATATTTTGAAAGGAATTCTTCCCAATCAGTTAATTTTTCGTTTTTGAGCACACGCGGAAACTTATTTTGTGCGCCTTCTTTCCCTTTCAACTTCATCCAATTGTAAAATACTTCGCAGGGAAGCACTTCTGCAAATACATCACGGATGGCGGCAATTCTTTCAACACGATAATCATCGTTCAAAATTTTCAGATATTCGTCAATTTTGGTTTTTACGATAACAGGATCAATTTGGTTATCGGTACCGATGTACCATTTATGTGCGAACATAGAATCGTGCTTAATACCCGCTACTGTAAATTCGCGTACTTCAATATTGTATTCATCTTCGAGCATCTGTATAGCGCGGTTCATATTCTCCTGCGACAAATGTTCTCCGCAAAGGCTCAGAAAATGTTTGGTGCGGCCTGTAATTATTATTTCACAGCGTTCAACAGACGTGAACCTGATAGTATCGCCTATCAAATATCTCCATGCTCCGGCACAGGATGAAATCAGCAACGCATATTCTTCGCTTTCCTTTACTTCTTTTATGGTAAGCGCATTTGCAGTGCTTTTAATATTGTTATCCGCATCAAAGTTTTTATCATTAAAAGGGACAAACTCCATAAATATTCCGTTGTCAAGCACTAATTCCATCGAGTTTGTATTCGGTCTGCTCTGGTATGCGATAAATCCTTCCGAAGCCAGGTAGGTTTCAATAAAAGTTACAGGATGCCCCAGTAACTTTTCAAATCCTTTTTGATAAGGTGAAAATGAAACGCCACCATGCACATAAATAGAGAAATTTGGCCAGATGTCGTGAATATTATTGAGCTTATATCGTTCAATTATTCTTTCAAAAAGAATTTGTATCCATGCCGGAACTCCGCATATAATTCCGATATCCCAGTCGGGCGCTTTTTTAATTATCTCTTCAAGTTTGGTTGGCCAGTCTCTTTCTTTTGAAATGCGTTTACCAGGTTTGTAAAAATGCTGAAACCAAAACGGGATATTGCCTGCGGTTATTCCTGAAAGATCGCCTTCATAATAAGTGCCATTGTACTGCAAATGAGTACTCCCGCCCAGCATCAATATGCCTTTCTCAAAAAAATCTCCGGGAAAATCATACTGTGCAAGAGAAAATATTTGCCGGATGCTTGTTTTCTTAATGGCTTTCAGCATATCGCTGGTAATGGGAATATATTTGCTTGAGGCTTCTGAAGTACCCGAACTTAATGCAAAGTATTTAACCTTGCCGGGCCAGCAAACAAAAGGTTCGCCATTAATCGAACGGTACCACCATTTTTTAAAAATAGAATTGTAATTACATATAGGAACTATTGCCTGAAAAACTTTAATAAAATCTTTTTCTTTAAGCAGGTCGTAAAAATTATAACGCTCACCAAAAGCAGTTATACTTGCCTTCCGCAATAGCCTTTTCAATGCACGCTTTTGTGCAATATAAGGTTTTGGTTTTAAGGAATCGAAAGGGATTTTGCTCCTTAGCTCAATGGCACTCTTAATAATAGACCCTAAAATTGGCATTTTATTTTTTCGCATAAGATATCGCCATTTAGTAATGTGTAAAGGTATAAAAAAATAATTGGTGTTTCTATACGTGTGAATGAATTTAAATGTCGAAATATTAAAGAATTGTAACTACTCAGGCAATGGAATAGAACGCAGATGACGCAGATTACTCACAATATTTATTGATTTTAAAGGTGTTCGTGAGATCGCTTCGCTAAGTTGCTTATGATTAAATATGATTTTTATCTTGCTCATCATAAAATTTATGATTACGATGATTTTATCTGTGTTCATCATAATTTTCTGCGTCATCTGCGTTCTATTTATTTTTTTATCGGCTGTATAGTTACAAAGAATTTAATAATTTTACTTTTTACTAAAATTTGGACATTTTTTATGAGGTGGAAAAAAACACTCAGGCTGATTTTAAAAACAGTATTATTTATTGTTCTGGCGGTCGTTCTTTTATTTGGAGGGATCATCATATATGGAACTTTTAAGGATTATCAGCCAACACAAAAAGAAAAGCTCGAAATTTCAGGACAAGGTTATTTTGAAGCATCTAACGACAGTATTTTGACCTTCATAAGCTGGAATATTGGTTACTGCGGGCTCGGGAAAGACATGGATTTCTTTTATGACGGCGGAAGTAAGGTACGCCCTTCCAAAGAAGACTTCCAGAAATATTTAAACGGAACCCTTAATTTCTTTTTAAAGAACGATACTGTTGATATGTTCCTTTTGCAGGAAGTGGACACCAACGCCAGGAGAAGTTATTATACGAATGAATCAATACTGATCAATCAGTTCATCCCAAACTATTCGTATGTTTTTGCAAAAAACTATGATGTGAAATTTGTTCCTTTTCCCGTGTATTCGCCTATGGGCAGCGTGGTATCGGGGATGATGATATTATCGAAGATAAGACCTGTGGAGGCTTATCGCTTTCCTTACATTGCTAATTATTCGTGGCCTAAGAAAATATTTCTGCCTGACAGGTGCATGATATATTCGAAGTTTAAAATGCCCGGCGGAAAATATTTAGCGCTTCTTAATACCCACAATTCTGCTTTTGATGATGCCGCCGAACTGAGAGAAAATGAAGGATATTTACTTAAAGCTATTATGCTTGACGAATATGAAAGAGGTAATTATGTGGTTGCTGGTGGCGACTGGAACCGCAACCCTCCCGGGTTTGATATGAAAAACCCCGACAACAGTGAAGCAAAAAGAACTGCGGAACCTGCGTTCGAAAAGGATTTCCTGCCTGGCGGATGGAAGTGGGTATTTGATACTTCGCAACCCACCAACAGAGATGTAAATGAAGCTTATACTAAGGGAAAAACCAAAACTACAATCATTGATTATTTTGTT
>JBBAAT010000118.1:0-8357 GCA_041658145.1 Bacteroidales bacterium
AGGAAGCAAAAAACCGCTCTGGTTGGAAAGGTATTTTTGATGAAGAAGAAGTTTTAAAGTTAAAGGATGATGCATTGAAATTATGTGCTTCCGCTTTAGAGCCGTTAAAATTTCATGATGCCGATTTGGATATTATTGATGCAGCTTTTGAGTATTTGATTAATCCCGAACAAAAAGGAGCAAAGGGACAATATTTCACTCCTCGAATGGTTGTTGATATGTGTGTTAAAATGATAAATCCTCAAGTTGATGAAAAAGTGATTGACCCAGCTTGTGGTTCTGGCGGCTTTCTTATTCACACTATTCAACACATTAAGAAAAATGAAGGATGGGAAAATAATTTAGATAAAGTATATCACTATGCCAATGAATATCTTTTTGCGACCGACTTTGACGACAAACTGAAAAAAGTAGCGAAGGTGATGATGCTCATTGCAGGTGATGGTAAATCAAATGTATTTGGCGTGGACGCTTTGGATTTTCGCAAATGGGCAAAATCCGAAGCAGCAAAAAAGATAGGGGTTTTTAATAAATACACAGAGGGTGATTTTGACATTGTGCTTACAAATCCGCCATTTGCAGGAAAAATTACAGGCAAAGAACAACTTTCGCAATTTGAACTTTACGATTTACAAGTTGGAGGATTTCTCGTACAAGAACCCGAAGAAGAATACGGAGAAGAAGAAAAAACAAAGAAGAAAACAACAAAGAAAACAGTAAATGCAATGAAACGCGACATTTTATTTTTGGAGCGATGCATAAAACTTTTAACACCCGGTGGCAGAATGGCAATTGTTTTACCGCAGGGAAATTTCAATAACATTGGAACAAAAGCATTACGCGAATGGATTATGCAGAAAGGCAGAATACTGGCGGTAGTTGGACTTGGCGTAAATACTTTTAAACGATTTACAGGAACAAAAACAAGTGTATTATTTTTTCAAAAGTGGGGAGGCATTGCGGGTGAAACTATATTTAATTATCCTGTATTTATGGCTACCAGCGAAAAATCCGGCAAAAACAATTCGGGTGATTATGAATATTTGACCGATAAAGACGGTCACCCGATAAACCGAAAAGGTGAACGTATCAATCCTTTAAAAGAAAAAATGGTTGTCAATCATGATCTGTTTGAAATTGCAGAAGCATTCAAAGAATTTTGTAAAGAAGAAAAAATAAAACTTTATTAAATACTCATGGCTTTTTTTTATACCAATAATATTGCAAAACTTGATGATGATTTAGTGTTGGATGGAAATTTTTATAGACCAGAAAAAATTTCTATTGTAAATAAAATCAATAACTCGTCATCAGGAAAAATTTCCGATTACTTTTTTGAAGTTGAAGAATTAATTACTACACAAATGCGTAATGGCATCTTTCCTGTAATCAATTATGATTTACCACATTCATTGGGAAATATTCTCACTTTGGGAAATAACATAAATACATCGACAGACTTAGGAAGTACAAAAAAATCAATAAAATCAAATGATATTATCATTTCTCGACTTAGATATTATTTGAAAGAAATTGCTATAGTCCCAGAACGAGGAGATAATCAAGTTGCAAGTACTGAATATGTAGTAATTAGAAGTAAAGGCAATTTAAGTACCCATATTTTATTACCGTATCTTCTTTCATCAAATATTCAATATATTTTTTCATGCTTACAAAGAGGTTCTGCACATCCAAGATTAGCTAATAAAGATATTCTTAGTTTACCTTTACCAGATTTTTTGAAAAAGGAAAAAGATTTACTAACACAAATGATAGAATCTGTTCTAAAAAATTATGAATCTTCTTTAAAACTTTATCCAGAAGCTGAACAAGAATTATTAGAGCGTTTAGAATGGAACAATTTTAATAAAAAACATAAATTGAGTTACAAAGCCAATATAAATGACATCTCAAACAACTTACGCCTTGATCCTGAATTTTATCAGCCAAAATTTATGGAACTTGCCTCTTACATAAAGAAAAAAGGTTCAATTCAGCTATTAGATTTTTGTTCTGAACCAAACAGAGGCGTTCAACCCGAATATGTTGAAAATGGAAATGTTTTAGTAATTAATAGCAAACATCTTGGAACGACACAAATTGATATTGAAAATACAGAAAGAACATCTGACACTTTTTATTCTGATGCAAATAATTCTAAAGCACGATTAAAAAAATATGATGTGCTGATGTATGCTACGGGTGCTTATGTGGGTAGAACAAATGTTTTTTTAGAAACTGAAAAAACAATTGCAAGTAATCATGTTACAATCATAAGACCAAATGCAGAAATTTGTAATCCGGTTTATCTTGCCTTGTTTCTTAACTCAGAACCCGGATTAATGCAAACAGACCAAAGAGCAAGCGGGTCTGCACAAAGAGAAATATATCCTCAGGAAATTATTCAGTATAAAATTTTCATTCCACAAAACAAAAATGGCAAGCCCGATTTGGAATGGCAAAAAAAATTAGCCGATAAAGTCATTCAGGCATACGAAGCAAAAAAAGAAGCAAAGAAAAAATTGAAAGAAGCAGTGGAGTTGGTGGAAAGAGAGATAGAAAAAATAATTGCATAATCTTAACCATGCTCTATTTATAAGCACACATAGCCAAACCCATACGGGTACCCAAACAGTAAAGAAATAATACGAAAAAAAACAAGTTTAATATAGCCGAGAAAATGGACAGATCAACGGACAGAAACAAGAAAGTCGGGCAGGTATCGAGATGGGACATACCTCTTAAAAAAAGATTTTCCATTTTTATTAACAACACTGCTTCGAATGAAATAAATCCTTTACTTTTGAAATCTAAATTAATTGAAGATGCCTTCTGTTGAAGAATTGAAATCCCTCGCTAAACAAGTACGTCGTGACATACTGCGAATGACACATGCTGTTAATTCAGGACATCCCGGCGGTTCGCTCGGTTGCGCCGATTTTATGGTAGCGCTTTATAATGGCGCAATGGAGCATGATCCTGAGAATTTCACAATGGACGGAACCGGACAGGATGTGTTTTTCCTTTCAAACGGACATATTTCGCCCCTGTGGTACAGCGTTCTCGCACATGCAGGATATTTTCCTGTAAAAGAATTATCAACTTTCCGCAGATTAAATTCGCGACTGCAGGGACATCCTGCCACAGCAGAACACTTATCGGGAATCAGGATAGCATCTGGTTCCCTTGGACAAGGATTATCTGTTGCAATAGGTGCAGCAATAGCAAAAAAGTTAAATAACGATAATAAACTCGTTTTCACTTTGCATGGTGATGGCGAATTGCAGGAAGGACAGATTTGGGAAGCCGCTATGTTTGCAGCAGCAAAAAACATTGATAATCTTATTGCAACTATTGATTATAATGGGAAACAAATTGACGGACCCACTGAGAAAATTCTTTCCCTCGGTAACCTGAAAGCAAAATTTCTTGCATTTGGTTGGGATACTCTTGAAATGAACGGAAACGATATGGAAGAAGTAATTCAAACTTTAAAAATTGCGAAAGCACATACAAAAAAAGGTAAACCCGTCGTTATATTAATGAAAACTGAAATGGGATATGGCGTTGATTTTATGATGGGAACACATAAATGGCACGGAGTAGCGCCAAACGACGAACAACTTGCAAAAGCATTAGCACAATTGCCGGAAACGTTGGGTGATTATTAAATAGAGTTTGTCCATAAAGTAAAGTAAATAAAATGAAAATCATCGTTAACCCCATCCCTAAAGGGAGCGATGATTTTCAACATTTTCTCCCTTTAGGGTGAGGGGTAAAAAAATGTTGAAAATTTAAAAAGATGACTTTTGGAATTCATATACAATCTCTGATTAACTTTGCCTGGCTATAATTTGAAAAACAGACATATATATATCGCAATCTTTCTTGCACTTCTTTTAATCCCTGCGTTAACTTTTTCACAGGTAAAAGAGAAAGAGAAGCCAAAGCCCACCACAAGGATATTAATAGTATTTGATGCCTCGCAAAGCATGTTTGGCAGATGGCAGAGTGATATGAAAATTGCGATAGCCCGGAAACTTCTGTCGAATCTGCTCGACAGCCTGAAAAATGTTCCTGACCTTGAATTGGCATTACGTGTATACGGCCATCAGAAGCCTTTTCCACCACAGGATTGCGACGATACAAAACTCGAAATTCCATTTTCTAAAGACAATACCGATAAAATTAAATACAAGCTCAAAACCTTAGTTCCGAAAGGAACTACGCCTATTGCAAGCTCTCTTGAACTTGCAGCAAATGATTTCACCCCTTGTGAAAATTGCAGAAATATTATTGTTCTCATCACTGATGGTATTGAAGAATGCGATGGCGACCCATGCGCCGTATCAAAGGCGTTGCAAAAAAAAGGCATCGCCCTGAAACCTTTCATTATTGGCATTGGCAAAGATTTTTCTTCTGCTTTCAGTTGTGTCGGGACATACTTCGATGCATCAAGCGAGCAGGAATTTCATCAAGCTTTGAATATTGTTATTTCGCAAGCCCTTAATTCTACTACAGCACAGGTAAACTTGCTGGATTTTTATGGAAATCCAACAGAGACAAATGTAAATATGACTTTTTACGATAATTTTTCCGGACTTATAAAATATAATTTCATCCACACAATGAACAACATGGGACTGCCTGACACATTGGTTTTAGATCCTTTAACTAACTACAACCTGGTAGTTCATACGATCCCTCCTGTTGAAGTGGACAGTATAAAACTCACACCAGGCAAACACAGCGTAATTCCTGTAGATGTTCCTCAAGGTTATTTAACTCTAAAAATGGTTGGTAATAATTTAAAAAATGTTAATGATATTGAAGCGATCGTGAGGCAGGCAGGTAAAATGGGAACACTCAACATCCAATCATTTAACCAAACAGAAAAATATATTGTCGGGAAATACGACATGGAAGTCCTTTGTTTACCGCGCTTGTATATAAATGATATAGATGTTGCGCAAAGTTCCACTACCACTGTTGAAATACCTCAACCGGGAATTGCAGTAATACAGACATCTGCAAACGGCTATGGTAGCCTATATCAGGAAAACGATAACAAGCTAAAATGGGTCTATAATCTCAGGGGAAATACAACACAAGAATCTTTGATCCTGCAACCAGGAAAATACAGAGTTGTTTTCCGAACAAAATACACTAACAAATCAGCCTATACTGTTGAGAAATCATTTAAAGTACAATCCGGTTCATCAGTTACCGTAAAATTATTTCGGAATTAATCCCATAGTACTACATGAAAGTTTATTCATTCACCGATCAGAAAGACACCCGTAGTGGGTTTGGAGAAGGCTTGCTTGAACTTGGCAGAAAAAATCAGAATGTTGTAGCGCTCTGTGCCGACCTTACCGGTTCGCTAAAAATGGATGCATTTGCAGCTGAATTTCCTGATAGATTTATTCAGGTTGGAATTGCAGAAGCCAACATGATAGGCATAGCAGCAGGTTTAACGATAGGCGGGAAAATCCCGTTTACCGGAACTTTCGCCAACTTTTCCACAGGTCGTGTGTACGACCAGATCAGGCAATCGGTTGCATATTCAAACAAAAATGTTAAGATCTGTGCTTCTCATGCCGGTCTTACACTTGGCGAAGACGGAGCCACTCATCAGATATTGGAAGATATCGGCTTAATGAAAATGCTGCCTAATATGGTTGTTATCAATACCTGCGATTTTAACCAAACCAAAGCTGCCACTATTGCTATTGCAAATTATACTGGTCCGGTTTATTTGCGTTTCGGAAGACCTAAAGTCCCCAATTTTACTGCAAAAGACCAACATTTTGAAATCGGAAAAGCCATAATTTTAAACGAAGGCAAAGACGTTACGATATTTGCGACAGGCCATTTGGTGTGGAATGCCATTGAAGCCGGACATATTCTTGCAGAAAAAGGAATCGATGCTGAAATAATAAATATTCACACGATTAAACCTTTGGACAAAGTCGCTGTCTTACTTTCTGCCGGAAAAACAAAATGCGTTGTTACTGCCGAAGAACATCAGATGAACGGAGGATTGGGAGATAGTATTGCACAGTTATTATCGAGAGAACTGCCAATACCAATAGAAATGGTTGCTGTGAACGATAAATTTGGAGAAAGCGGAACACCGGAAGAACTGATGATAAAATACGGACTAAGCACTCCAGCGATCGTCGAAGCTGCATTGCGGGCGGTTTCGCGTAGATAATTCATATCCTTTTCCGGCAGGAAAGCAATATAATCCTGCATACTATGGAGCAATACTCCGATAAAGAACTTCTTGAACTTTTCCGCAACAGCGATAACGGGAATTATGCATTTAACCTTCTTGTAAATAAATATCAGCGTCAGGTTTACTGGCATGTTCGAAGAATCATTATCGACCATGATGATTCAAATGATGTTGTACAAAATACGTTTATTAAAGTCTGGCATAATCTTGAAAAATTCAGGGAAGATTCGCAGTTATTCACATGGCTATACAAAATCGCCACAAACGAATCCATCAACTTTTTAAAACACAAACGCACGAAGTTTTTTATTCCTATCGTAAATGTTGAAAAACATTTATGCGATTCACTGAAGGATGACCCTTATTTTAATGGTGATTTCATTCAGCGCAAACTGCAACAAGCTATTCTTAAACTTCCCGAAAAACAAAGAATTGTTTTCAATATGAAATATTTTAAAGGCATTAAGTACGAAGATATGTCTAAAATACTTGGCACATCTGTTGGCGCACTTAAAGCCAGTTATCATATTGCTGTAAAAAAAATTGAAAAATATTTAACAGGCGATTAAACCTTTTTAATTTTTTACAATCAAAGAATCATAAAACGATCATGGAAATAAACGACGACATACAAAATGATAAGTTAAAGGAATCGGCTCCCAATCTATTTTCAATGAAAAAAGAAAATTCCTTTAATGTCCCTGATGGTTATTTTGAAAATTTATCAAATGAAATCTCAGAAAAATGTTTTCAATCTAATAATAAAAAACCCGCACCTATAATAAATAATACTCTTCAAAAAATCCTTATTCCTGTTGCAATTGCAGCAACCATAATCATTATCATTTTGATTTTTTTCAAAGAAAACATGAATGAAATTAACACGACAACGCAATATGTATATATTGATATAAACAGCATGTCTGAATATCTTGAGAATTTAATCGATAACAATGAACTTGATGAATCACTTATTGTTTCGGAACTGATAAACGATGATACGATTAAATCTGATTTACAAAAACACCAGGCAAATATTTGTAAGACCACAAACCCTGTTATTATTAAAGATTCCTTGAACAACAATACTATTACCAAAGATGATATCATTCAATATTTACTGGAAAATGATGAATCGGATGACTTATTAAATTAAAAACCACAATTTAAAATCAAATAATATGAAAAAGTTAAAAAATTTTTGCATGATGATCACCGCTATCATTTTGCTTTCACAAACCAGAGCTATGGCTCAAAGAGAAAAAGACTTTGAAAATAAAAAAGAAAAAATTGAAGCTCAGAAAGTGGCATTCATTACCACAAAACTTAACCTGACGACCGAAGAATCAAAAAATTTCTGGCCGGTTTACAATGAGTATGAAACAAAAAAAGAAGCACTCAGAAAAAATTTTAAAAAAACTTACAAATTCATACCTCCTGATTCATTAACTGAAACTCAGGCAAAAGAACGTATAACAGCCGAATTAAAAATGGAGCAGAGTCTTCTTGATCTTAAAGAAGAGTATACTACAAAATTCCTTAATGTACTGCCTGCCTCTAAAGTTTTAAAATTGATAAAAACCGAAGCGGAATTCAAAAGGATTCTATTAAAGATGCTAAAAGAGACATCCGAGAAACCACAAAAATAAAAATCTTACTCCCTTTTTTTTCGGGGAGTTTTTTATTTCTATTCATTACATTTGCAAAAAATATTTTATGAAAACTTCAGTCGAAATAAGTTATTACCCTTTAAATCAGGAATTCATTCCACCAATAAAGAATTTTATAAGCAGGATAAAAGCATACCCTGAACTTGTAATACGTACCAACACTATGAGTACTCAAATATTCGGAGAATACAAAGATGTTATGAATGCTTTGACCAATGAGATTGAAAAATCATTCGAACTCCCCCACTCTGTTTTTGTGATAAAGATAGTTAATGCTGATTTGGATAAATAATAAATGTAGAATATACTGAATCTTGACAGGTTTGCGAAGCAAAAGCTGGTTAGATTCAGTAATACTAAGCGAATGAGTCCGCCAGCCGGCGGATTCATTCAGCCGAAGTGTAAGTGGCAGGAAAAATTTATTGTTAATTTTTTTTTTCCTGATT
>JBBAAT010000119.1:0-8321 GCA_041658145.1 Bacteroidales bacterium
GGCGCGGCAAACGGAAGTTATCCTTATGGCTCTCTTATTTCTGACGGAACCTTTCTCTATGGAATGACAAGGAATGGCGGTACAAACAATCTGGGAACCCTCTTTAAAATAATGCCCGATGGAACCGGCTATTCCAAATTATTGGACTTTGCAGGCGCGGCAAACGGAAGTTATCCTTATGGCTCTCTTATTTCTGACGGAACATTTCTCTATGGAATGACATCTAAAGGCGGCACAAACGATAGTGGAACCGTCTTTAAAATAATGCCCGATGGAACCGGCTATTCCAAGCTATTGGACTTTGCAGGCGAGGCAAACGGAAGTTATCCTTGGGGCTCTCTTATTTCTGACGGAACATTTCTGTATGGAATGACACAGTTTGGCGGCACAAACAATCTGGGAACCCTCTTTAAAATAATGCCCGATGGAACCGGCTATTCCAAACTATTGGACTTTGCAGGCGCGGCAAACGGAAGTTATCCTCGGGGCTCTCTTATTTCTGATGGAACATTTCTCTATGGAATGACATCTTATGGCGGCACAAACAATCGGGGAACCCTCTTTAAAATAATGCCCGATGGAACCGGCTATTCCAAACTATTGGACTTTACAAGCGCGGCAAACGGAATTTATCCTCGGGGCTCTCTTATTTCTGACGGAACATTTCTCTATGGAATGACATCTCATGGCGGCACAGGCAATCTGGGAACAATATTTAAGTATTGTACTCCCGTTACATTCACTCAATCGCCCACCGTTTGCGCAGGGCAAAGCGTAACCGTTGGAAGCAATACTTACACAACAAGCGGAACTTACACGGATGTATTAACTTCCTATCAGGGCTGCGACAGCACGGTAACAACTAACTTAACTGTATTGCCTGCTATTACCAATTCTTTTACTATCACGCCTGCCACATGCGGCAATAATAACGGGAGCGCTGCTGCAACTCCATCGGGTGGAGCAGGTACTTACACTTATTCGTGGAGCAACGGTGATACTACATCCACGGTTACAGGACTTACCGGTCAGCCAACCGACACGCTTATCGTTACCATTACCGATGCTATGGGATGTACGCTAACTGATACCGCTATTATAGACTGCTTAACCGGCATAGCTGAGAACAATGCGGGAACCGATTTTAATGTTTATCCGAATCCAGGCAGCGGCAAATTTCTAATCAGCAGTAATGGAAATATAAGCTCAATAGAAATATACAATCTCATGGGAGAAAAAGTTTTTCAATTCACAATCAATAATCCCTGCCTCGCCGGCAGGCAGGCACAATCAGAAATTGATTTAAGCAATCAGACAAACGGAATTTATTTTATAAAAATTTATGACGAGCAGACAGTTCTTGTTAAAAAAATTGTCATACAGTAACGAGCTTTTAAACCCCGCAAAAAAATACTGCGGCAATTCCTGTCCGTTGTGGGTAATGCTAAAATGACCGTGTTGACATTTAATTGACGATTAAAACCCTAACTTAGCGGCATATTATTAAAAATAATGAAGAAAAAATTAACAATAAAAAATAAATTTACCAATAATGAATCTCGAAGAAATAAAAATCATATTAAAAAAGCAAAAGAAAAGCTTGCGAAAGCGTTTTAAAATAAAGAAAATTGCTTTATTTGGCTCTTATACACGTGGCGAACAAACCGAGAGCAGCGATGTGGATATTATGGTGGAATTTGATGCCCCGATAGGCATTGAATTTATTGATCTGGCTGACGAACTGGAAAAAGTATTGAACACAAAAGTGGATTTGGTTTCCAGAAACGCAATGAAACCCCGTTTAATGAAACATATAGAAAAGGAGTTAATCTATGTCTAAAAGAGATAATTTTATTTTACTTGAAGATATTGCAGAAGCAATAGTGAAAGTATTAAAATATACAAAAACCATGAATTACAAGGCATTTACAGCAGATGATAAAACACAGGATGCTGTTTACCGTAATTTTGAAGTGATTGGTGAAGCAGCAAATCAAATTTCGGAGGATTTTAAAAATACATATCCTGAAATTGAATGGAAAAAATTATCCGGCATACGTAATCGTATAATACACGAATATTTTGGCGTTGACAATGAAATTATCTGGAATATCATACAGTCGAAACTTGGAGATTTTAAAATAAGCATTGATGATATTTTGAAAAATAAGTAGTGAATAGCGAAGTAAAAAATAACCTTTTATTCACTTGAGTAATAAATCAGAAATAATTAACAATCCCAAAATGTATTTTTGCTGATTTGAAATAGATGGGGTTGTTGAACTGCTTGCCTAACGCGTAACTCAGAGAGAAGATACCTGCTTTGGTTTCAAAACAAACACCGGCGCCAAAACCATAAGGCGTGTCGTGAATGAATTTATTTACAGTTCTGCTTTCATAATAAGCGCCATTCCAAAAAGCGAACAGATATGAATTCTGTTCAAAAAGAAAACGGTATTCAATAGTTGCAATATTATAAAAAGACGCAGTGATAACTTCTTCATCAAAGCCCCGTAATGACTTTAGTCCGCCTATTCTGAATAATTCGTTTTCAAACATATTTTCGCTCTGCAGAGCAGCAGCGTCCATTCCTAATTTTATTGTACTTTTTGCAATAACAGGAATATAATACGATAACATTCCTCCCAGTTTGTATTGCGTAGAATTAATCTTGATACCCTCATATAATTCTTCATTCAGATCGGGATTTTTTTTAATATGCTTGTTCCCGGCGCTTCCCGTTATTTTGATGTCAAATCCTTTACGCGGATTTAAAAGATAATCGAGCTTTTGCATTTTGTATTCTAACCCATACATGGTAGAACTTACATCCGAATATGCAGGCAGCTTTGTTGCGTATTTATACTGGGACGTACTGATCAGCGAAGATGTATGATTTTCGACAAATGCTTTGATATAATTGTTTCCGGTAAAAATATACCGGACACCTAAATTTCGTTCGATATTAATATAAAGGGTATCGTTTTTATATAATTTAAATTTGATATCAGCGCCAAAAGGTGTATTCAGCAAATATGGATAAACAAAACCCATTTTTAAATCCTGAGTATTTTGCTGAAGTTTTCTCCAGTTGATATCGATCATTTCACCGCGATAAAAAGAATTGATAAGACTTAGGTTTGCTTCACCTGTAAGCATAAGATTCCCTGTAGTCTGGCTATTTGGTAAAACCCCCAGCACCCCGTCAAATTGGCTGTTCTTTTTTTTGTCGGCATAGATAACAATCTTTGCTTTTGTATTATTGAAAATAATATTGAAAGGTCTGATTTCCCTCAAAAATTGAAGTTCCTTAATTTTAATTGAGATAACCGAAACTTTAGATTCATCATACAGATCACCGGATTTAATGTTGAGATAATTTTGCAGGTAAACCATTGCAAGTCTAGCCTTTCCACGCATCACCACACTGTCAATTTCAACTTTACCATTTTTTGAAAGATGGATGGAAGCCAAAAGACTGCTGTCGGAAAATGCAATAGAATCAAGCCTTACAGAGGCAAATGGATAACCATTGTTTTCGCAATATTTGATGATCTTTTCATTCAATTTCACCACATCCCTGTAATCGACAGGCTTTCCCGAAAATGTTTTTTCTTTATAACCAGCTTCCTGAAGCAATGCATTTTCAACATTTCCTTTTTTCAGGTTCACCCACAAATATTTTTCACCAATATTGAGATATGCCAAAATAGTAATAGAATCTTTTATAAGACTGTCAATAGAAGCAGCCATGTATCCATCCTGCCATAAGGTATATAAAAGATCGTTCAGTTCCTCTTTTCTACTAAGTGTATCTTTAAATTCTTTTTTATAAGAATATTTCTTCAATATAGCCTTCTGATCTTCTTTGTTTACAATAATTTTTAAGTTATATACATTCTGTGAAAATATCTCAGTATACGCAAGCAGTGCGGAAAATAAAAGAAAATATCGAAACAAATGTTTTTTCAAATTTTATTAATTCGTAATTACTCTGCAGCTTAAACACAACCACAGATTATAAAATTAGTCTGTTGTTTTTGGTTTGGGGCAGCTGGTTTGGTTGTTAGTCAAGGTCTTTAGTTAATTTTTACCAATAACTATAAACCATTGACTAAACTGGCAGCCCTGACTATAAACCAAAGACCTATTCAAAATGTACAAATTTATCCCGTTTTTAATATATGTTTCGTCTTTGTATATGAATTTTTTCACAATTTAATCTGTGTAATCTGTGGCGTTTTATTTTTGCTGCTGACTGAGTAATTACCTTAATTCAGATCCCAATTAATTTCTTCCTTCCCCATTTTTTTCAGCAGTTCGTTTGTTTTCGAAAAATGTTTGCAGCCAAAAAAACCGCTGGAGGCCGAAAACGGTGATGGATGTGGCGCTTTCAACATATGATGCAGGGTTACATCAATCAACTTTTCTTTGGCTTGGGCATAAGCGCCCCACAGAATAAAGACCAATCCTTTTCTTTTTTCCGATAATGCCCGAATCACAGCATCAGTAAATATTTCCCACCCCCTTTTTTGGTGCGAACCGGCTTGATTTGCCCTTACTGTAAGAGTTGCATTAAGCAGCATAACTCCCTGATCTGCCCATTTTTCCAAGTTCCCGCTTGTTGGGATTTTTACACCAATATCTTTATTCAATTCAATGAGAATATTTACAAGAGAAGGAGGCTTGGTTATACCATCAGCTACCGAAAAGCACAATCCGTTTGCCTGCCCTTTGCCGTGATAAGGGTCCTGTCCGATAATTACTACTTTAACTTTATCAAATGGAGTATGATTGAAAGCAGAAAATATCTGCGGACCGGGAGGATAAACAGCGTATTTTTTTTTCTCTTCAATCAGGAATGTCTTGAGTTCCGAGAAATACGCAGACCTGAATTCGTTACCAAGAATTTCTTTCCAGCTTTTTTCAATGTTTGGATTAACCTCATTCATACATACTTCCCTCACGATAAATTGTTAATAATTCTTTTATAAAATATTTTTTTTTGTTTAAAGTAATTAACTATCTTTGCCACAATTTAAAATTAAGTGTAAACTCTCTGTAAAATTATGAAAAAACTTATTGCAATAGCTTTTGCCGTTATTTTATTAGGCATCTTTTTTTCTTCATGCAAAACCCACGAGAGGTGTCCTGCTTATGGCAAAATTGAAAAAGCAAAATCTGAAAGGCCTTCATAGGTATTTGCAAACTTTTTTATAAAGAACCATGATATTTGATAACAGGTATCGTGGTTTTTTTATTGTTAAGAAACAATATTTTAAATAAAATCTTGTTTTTTTTCATACATTTGTGTGAAATCTGTATGATATGCATCTTTCCATGTTCACTTTTATATCGGCATTGATTTTCTGTTTCAGTGTTGCGCACGGGCAGACAATATTATTATCCGACACCACCATAAACAATACCACGGTACTTCTCAGGAAAGAAAAAAGTGGTTTTCTTATGATCCATACCGGTGGATTTGGACTTGGCTACAGAAATGGAAAACACATTACCGGTTATAAAAAGAAAATGTTCGAGATTGAACTTACCGGCATCAAACACCCTAAAGAGATCAAAACCGTTAATCCTTATTTTGAAAATTCAAAAAGCTATGTTTTCGGCAAAGAAAATTCCTTTTTTATACTCAGGGCGGGTTTGGGAAAGCAAAAAATTATTAACAGCAAACCGTACTGGGGAGGTGTGGAGCTAAGGTATTTTTATTACGGCGGTTTTTCACTTGGGTTGTTGAAGCCTGTTTATCTTTATATTTTAAATGAAACAGGCACACCCAATATTTATAATCTTGCTATGGAAAGGTATGACCCTGATAAGCATTTTGCTGAAAATATTTTTGGCAAAGCTCCGTTTTTTCATGGTTTTAATCAGTTAAAACCCATGCCAGGCTTGTATGCTAAACTCGGGCTTAATTTTGAATATGGGGCATACGAAGAAAGCTTAAAAGCAATAGAAACTGGTATAACGATAGAAGCCTACCTTAAGCCTGTTCCAATTATGGCATTCAACGAGAATAAAAATATTTTTATTTCACTGTACTTCAGCTTTCATTTTGGTTCGAGGAGAAATTAACTTTAGTGTTTTTCAAGTGTGAAATGTCGTATAGATTGCTTCGTCATTCCTCCTCGCAATGACGTCATTGCGAAACCGACGAAGGAGGTGAAGCAATCTCAAAACGACATATTAAGATTAACATGACACCAATAACGAATAATGACTTCCGGAAAAAAATTAACACCTCGTTCACAAAAAAAGCCTGATTGGTTAAGGAAAAAGTTCCCAAAAGCCGGCGAATATGCTTATCTGAAAGAGTATCTCAGTAAATACAATCTTCACACAATCTGCGAAAGCGGGCTTTGTCCGAATATTGGTGAATGCTGGGATAACAGAACAGCCACGTTCATGATACTTGGAAATATCTGTACGCGTTCCTGTGGTTTCTGTGCAGTAGCAACCGGAAAACCTATGCCTGTTGACATTGGTGAACCTATGAGGATTGCAGAGGTCATCAGGTATATTAAACTGAAACATTGTGTCATCACTTCCGTTGACAGAGATGATCTGGCTGACGGAGGTGCAGAAATATGGGCGCAAACAGTAAAATCAATTAAAATGCTTAACCCTGAAATTACCATTGAAACACTGATCCCTGATTTTAAAGGCAACAGAATTAGCATTAATAAAGTCATCGAAACTCGTCCTGAAATAATCTCCCATAACCTTGAAACTGTTGAACGTCTCACAAAACAGGTTCGCGGGCAGGCAAAATATGAAAGAAGTCTTGAAGTCCTGAAATTCATCTCTTCATCCGGAATAGCAACAAAATCAGGAATTATGTTGGGTTTGGGCGAAACAGAAGAAGAAATTTATCAAACCATGGACGATTTGTTGGTCGCAGGTTGTAGCATATTAACCCTTGGACAGTACCTTCAACCTACAAAGGTCCATCTGCCAGTTGTCCGTTATGTCCCACCTCTAAAGTTTGAACAATTGAAAAACATTGCTCTTCAAAAAGGATTTCTATTTGCAGAAAGCGGCCCTCTTGTCAGATCTTCCTACCATGCAGAAAAACAGGCATTTATTGCAAATAATTATATGGTAAATGCCTGCCTGACGGCTGGCGGGAAAAATGAAATTGGTGTTTTTCGGGTGGACTCATAAATATTTATAAAAACTTTTTGCACATATATGAAAAAAATGTATCTTGTGCCGTTTTTTATGAAATTATTGTACGTATCAAATAAATAATATAAAACTATGAAGAATAAAAAAATACTTTTCAGCTTGTTAGCATTAGTAATTGCTGGCAGTGTAATGATTTTTACCACATCGGGAATTTCAAAACAGAAAAAATATATCCCCCGCAAAGAGCAGAATCACAAAGCTGCTTATGGGATCAATGGCGCTGTTGAATATCTGAAAACCATCCGGAACAACCAGGTTACCGGCGAAATTGACGCCAAATGGGTGTTTACAGCCCGCGAGGATGTGAGAGCTTTAGCGAATAATAAAAGCGGTAAATCACTTGGACTTTCATGGTCAGAACTGGGACCAGATAACATTGGCGGCCGTACAAGAGCAATTCTTATTGACAAAAACAACCCGAATATTATTTATGCAGGTGGCGTTAGCGGAGGCTTGTGGAAATCCACAAGCGGCGGTTCATCCTGGATACAAATCCCAAGCGTGGATGTTAACATAGTTGTTGCGAGTATTGCACAAGGCGCTGATGGTACTATTTATGTCGGAACCGGCGAAGGAATTCCTTTCGTAGGATATGGTACAGCTAACGGATGTACAAGTTTTATTGGAAAAGGCATTTATAAATCTACAGATGGTGTTAACTTTTCTCTTTTACCTTCAACCACACCCACCATTGATAACAGTACTAGTGTTGCATGGGCATTTGTAAACAAATTGGCTTGCGACCCCGTTAATCCCCTCAGGATATATGCAGCCACAAACAAGGGAATGAGAAGTTCCGATGATGGTGGCAGCACATGGATTGTACCTATTTACCTTACGGCAACCTTAGAAAATACAGGAAACTCAACAGATGTAGATGTTGCTTCTGATGGGACGGTGATAACATCTGTTGGAAACAAATGTTATATTTCACCAAATGGGAATGATAACACCTTTGTAAACCAATCAACAGGATCTAGCGGACATCTTCCTAATACCGGAATTTCAAGAGCTGAATTTGCTGTTGCCCCCTCAAATCCAAATTACATGTATGCTTCAATAGCAAAAACCGATGGCGCACTTTTAAACATTTACAGATCTACAGATAAAGGTTT
>JBBAAT010000120.1:0-8186 GCA_041658145.1 Bacteroidales bacterium
TCGGAGATGATATAGCTTTATCAGATGGAATTTATCTGATAAAACTTCATATAAATAATTCGGATTATTTCACTAAATTAGTAATCATTAAAAATTCAAATAGTAAAACATTTTTGGGTAAACTGATCTCTTTATGAAAAAACTGCTACTGCTTGTTTTCATTGCCTGTGTTAACGGTATTGGTCATGGTAACACTTACACCGTAACCAATACCAATGATTCGGGTACTGGTTCATTACGCAGCGCAATTACATCCGCTAATTCAAATTCCGGTAATGATATTGTTTCTTTCAATATTCCCACATCAGATCCGAATTACAATGCAGCAACAGGCACATGGATAATTACGCTTTCTTCTTATCTGCCGTACATCACAAACGGAGGGACAACCATTGACGGAACGACACAAACAATTAATCATGGTGATACAAATCCATTCGGACCTGAAATTGTAATCACAGGAACTAACAATAACATTGCCCATGCATTCTGCATCATGAACACTGCAAACAATATCATCAAAGGACTTACGATACAGCGCTTCATCTGCGGAGTTCAGATATACGGCGCCAATGCAAAAAACAATCTGGTATTCGGAAATTATATCGGAACAAATTACAATGCTACCGACAGTTGTGGGAATAATAAAGGAGTGGAAATTATCAGCGGTGCAAAACACAATACCATCGGCGGTTCCACAACTGCTGAAAGAAATATCGTTTCGGGCAACAGGCACATAGGAATCAGAATTGTGAATGCAGACAGCAATACAGTCAGTGGAAATTTTGTGGGACTGAACCACACAGGAGCAGCAGCACTCGGCAATTACGACGGCATAAGCATTGAAGGAACTGCAAAAGCAAATGATATCGGCGGAACTATTCCCGGAAAAAGAAATTATGTTGCGGGCAACTTTGCTTACGGCATTCCGATTATCGGAGTGGATGCAAAGTATAATAAAATTTACGGAAATTATATCGGCACCGATACCAGTGGAACTGCTGCAATTCCCAATACTTATGGCGTGCTGTTTGACGATGGCTCATCATATAACATAGTCGGTGGTGATTCAGTTTCCTACAGAAACATTATTTCAGGGAATTCAGGTTATGGTGTTTTCGTTTACAACAATGGAACTAATAATAATGTTGTAAAAGGGAATTATATAGGTACCGATAAGACCGGAACGCTCGCTGTACCTAACGGAAACGGCATTGTGATTGATGGCGCTCCCATTTACAACTATATTGACAATAATCTGATATCGGGCAATGCGCAGCAGGGAATTGACATACATGCAACCTATACTGACAATAATGTTATAACAAGAAATTTAATAGGCACTGATTACACCGGGCTGCAACCACTGGGCAACACATTCGACGGCATACGCATTGCTGAAGGCGCTAAAAATAATCTCATCGGAGGGAGTGTAAGTAACGGAAATGTTATTGCATACAACGGTTCTGCCGGAGTTTTTCTTATGACTGACGCTGATCTTTATAATAAAATTTCATGCAACTCTATTTTTGCTAACGGAACGCTTGGCATTGACCTCTACCCTTTCGGTGTAAACCTGAATGATGCGGGCGATACTGATTCTGGCCCTAACATGATGATGAATTTCCCCGTTATCACTTCTGCCGAATACTGGACAATAAGCGGGCAAACATTTGTGCAAGGCACTATTGACAGCCCGGATCCGCAGAACATCACTATCGAAATTTTTATTGCCGATTCTGATTCTTTGTCTTATGGCGAAGGAAAAACATATCTTGGTTCCGTTACACCTGATGCATCCGGCAACTGGAGCGTATTTCTGAATGGTGCAAACCACGGTGATATAATTACAACAACTGCTACCGATTCTTCGGGCAATACTTCTGAGTTTTCACTTAATAAATTTGTGGGAATTTATACTGAAATCGTTGAATATAATTTATCAAACATTATCAATATTTATCCAAATCCCTTCAATAGTTTTACAACAATAGAATTTAATTATGAAGCAGGACAAAAATATTCTATTTTGGTTTTCAACTCAATCGGACAACTTGTTAAAAGCATTGATAATATTAGCGAAGATAAAATTACAATCTATAAAGAAAATACGAATAAAGGAATATATTTTATTCAGGTCAGAAATAAAAAAGAAATTATCGGTACAGGAAAATTAATAGTTGAATAGCTACATTCCGAAATGCCTGTGGCATTTATTGTAAAATAAAGGATGCTGCTGTCTTGTGAAATTTCTTTAAAAATATTTCAGGTATGCATCCCTCCGCAAACGCTTATCACCTGCTCGTTTACATAAGTTGACAAATCGGATGCAAGGAATAATGCTACATTTGCTATCAAATTTGCGAAATATCAAGCCAAAAGTGCAAATTATTTATCATGAATTTAACAGTCATAAAAATATTTATTTTTTTTTCGCTTCCTTTTTTTGTCAGGTCGCAGTCAAATTATATGATGAAAGGAATCGTGCATGGAGGAAAGGGAAATCGGATTGTTTTTTCAAAAATTTATGGTAAGCAGGAGATAGCAACCGATTCAACAGCTTTGGATAAAAATGGTTCTTTTCTTTTTATTTTTCCTGACTCCCAATACCTGGGGATTTACAGGATATCCCTTAGCAAGGACAATTATGCTGATATTATTTTTAACAAGGAAAATATTTTTCTGGAAACAGAAATCGGCAGGCTTTCGGTTAAAATGAAGATTATCGAATCAAATGAAAATAAACTTTATTATGAGTATATAAACCGAACCGCTATTCTGAATGATTCGATTGAATTGCTGACAATATCCGGACAAAATCTTTATGACAATGACCCATCGGCAAATTCCTCACAATTAAAAAAGATAGCAGCAAAAATCGAAACCTTTGAATCACAAAAAAATCAACTTGGAGTTAAACTTTATTCCAAAAACCCTTCTTTTTTTTCTTCAAAGATTATTAAAGCCTCCCTCTTGCCGGATTTTAAGGCATACATGAAACATAAAGATGCCGCAGCTTACCCAAATGAAATGGCGTATTTAAAAGAGCATTTTTTTGACAATGTTGATTTTACGGATTCAACGATGTTGCATACAGAAATTATTTTTACTAAATGTGGAGAATATTTACAGAATTTTGCCGATCCTCCTTCAATTGATGCATATAAAAAAGCTATTGATTTTATCCTTGTCAGAACTGCTGTAAACAAGAACATTAATGATTTTGTGATGAACACGTTTATGAATACTTATGATCATTCCGACTGGGAAGATTTATACATCTATGTAGCTGATAAATATCTTGCTCAAAATACTTGTAGTAATGATGTCAAAGCAAAATTGCTATCAGAAAAATCGAACGCCCTTAAAGCGCTGAAACCCGGCAATAAAGCTCCTTCCATAAAGACGACAGATATTCTTGGGAAAGAAATAATACTTGATTCCATCAAATCAACTTATACTCTTGTTTTATTCTGGGCTTCATGGTGCGAATACTGCGAAAAGACCATACCCGACCTGAAAAATATTTATACTACCTGCAAGCTAAAAGGCTTGGAAATATTAGCTGTTTCGCTCGACAGCATTAAACAGAACTGGATAGATGCTACAAACCTCTTTAATTTTCCGTGGATCAATACCTGCGACCTGAAAGGCTTTGAAAGCCCTGCTATCAGAGATTACAACATCTGGCACACACCTGTATTTTTTCTTTTGGATAAGGACAAAAAAATCATTGCAAAGCCTGTGAATACTACCATTTTGAAAGAAAAACTGGATGGTGTAAAATAATTCCGATTTTTTAAAAATAACAGATATTTTTATCTTTGTTAGGTAAATTAATAACATTTCGATTAAAAATACCGATCCGTTTCATCAAGGATAATCTTCGTTGCCCCGATATTTTTCTGAACAAAATTCTTTGCAATTTCAGATGCTTGCTCTAAAAGATCAGGGTTGTTGTATAATCGCATTATAGTGTTATTGAATTCCGCTTCACTGCTGATACTGAATGCACCACCTTCTTTAATGAGGGCTATCGCTTCCTGAAATTTATGATATTTCGGGCCAAAGATCACGGGCAAGCCGAAAGTGGCTGCTTCCAGAATGTTGTGAATGCCGCTGCCAAAGCCCCCTCCGATGTATGCAATTTTCCCATACCGGTAAACATGCGATAGTATGCCTATGCAATCTATCACAAGCACCTTTGCGCACATTACATTCTCTTCATCAGCTTCGGAGTATTTCACCACATGTCCTTTTATTTTTTCTGTAAGGCTTGCCACATGCGATTTATTAACAAGGTGAGGTGCGATGATAAATTTATAGTTAATCTTTCCGGAGTTGATAATCCGTGTGAGAAATTCTTCATCAGGAGGCCATGAACTGCCCGCAACAAAAACATCCGAATCTTCGCAAAATCTCTGAATAACAGGAAAGGTTTTTACATTTCCGGTGATTTCATATACCCTGTCGAACCTGGTATCACCACTCACTGTTGCTTGTGTAATATTTATTCTTTTAAGCAATTCTAATGATTCTTTATTTTGCACAAAAATATGAGTGATGCTTCTCAGTTGTTGTCTAAACCATCCGCCATACCATTTAAAAAAATGTTGTCCGTGCCTGAAATTGGCTGAAATAACAAAGAAAGGGATATTTTTTTTCCTAAGATTCCGGATGTAATTGAACCAGAATTCATATTTAATAAAAAAGACAATGGAAGGTTTTACTATATCCAAAAAACGTTTTGCATTTCCAGATGTATCAAGTGGAAGATAAAAAATATAATCGGCTGCCTTGTAGTTCTTACGAACTTCATAACCTGAAGGCGAAAAAAAAGTAAGAAGTATCTTATATTCAGGATGCCGTTTGCGAAGGTGTTCAATTACAGTACGTCCCTGTTCAAATTCACCAAGCGATGCACAATGAAACCATGCAATCAACTCCTTTGAACTTATAGTGTTTTTTATTTTGGTGAAAACATTTTTACGTCCTTCAATCCAAAGTCTGGCTTTTTTATTAAAAAGTCCGGCGCAATGTATCAGCAGGCTATAAAAAAAAATAGAAAGATTGTAGAGGAAAGCCACTTCAACAAGGGGTTAGTGTTTAGTTAAAATAAAATGACGTATTTTAATATCCAATAAGAAATCGGGTTTGAGGTTTTAAGTCATGGCAGTTGGTTTGGTTTTTAGTTAATGGGATATGGTCTTTCCCCAATAACCATTGACCATTCAGCTAAACCAACAGCCCTGCCTGCCGGCAGGCAAGTAATACCATCAACCATAGACCATGATATATTTTTTGCAAACCTGTTTTCCATTAGTATAACATAACATTAGTTGTAATAATACTTTTCCGGTGAACGCTTATACAATGGCAAAATCCATCCAATTTTAAAACCCGAAAGTAAATCTGATCTTTTCGTTTTATCAGGGCGCATCATATCAAAATTATAGCTCCGCCTGTTCTGTGTCAATGCCTGCGTAAATTCAAAACCTGCGTAAAAGCTTACGAGTCGTGAATTACCAAGGAACATATACCCGATAAACTCACTAAGCGCAAGACCATTGGTAAGTCTGTCGTAACCCTTTTTATAATCTCCTTTTATCTGAGAAGCGGTATTATTGGGATTTTCAATTCTTATTTTATGCTGCAACAAACCCAAGCCGCATAGAATAACAATACCTGAATTTTTATTAGGACCAAAAACAGGGAATAATTTTCCTCCTTTAATTCCGGCATAAAAGCCTCTTTCGTAAAGGTGAACCTCAGCATATATGCCATTCCCGTCGATAATATTTCCATCTTTTGTTGAAATGGAATTAAAAATACCTGTTTCTTTTATTGTATCTCTGAACATAAAAAAACCATCAGCGCCAATTATCCAGTTGTTTTTTGTCTTGTAAAAATAAGAGCCGCCTATTGCATTATTTGATAAAAACCTTTTGGAAAGGTCTCCTCCCGGAAACTGGTAAGAATAAGAAATGGAAATAAGCGAAGTGGAAATTACAGAATCTTTTATATTTACCTGAGCAGGAGAAATATACGCACTACAGCAAATTATCAATAGTATTGAGATAAAATAGTTTTTCATATCACTGCAAAATTAGTCATTTTTATCAAAAATCTGAAATATCCGAATAAACGTATATATGTTGAAAATATTATTTGTTAACTGATGTTATACATATTATATATTTGTTTATTAGTGTCACTCAGAGCCGGACACAGCATGGATTTATGGGTTAGCGTCCGTGTCGAAGAGTGACTATGTATTTGTCAGAATTTAGTATTTATTTATTATATTTGTGTAACATCAGTACCTTGTAAAATAACAATAATGATTATATTTGCATACTTAAAACTTTGTACAAATCAGAAACAATAACAAGAGATGAGAAAGATTCAAATGGTTGATTTGAAGAGTCAGTATGAAAAAATCAAAACCGAGATAGATAGCGCTATAGCAAATATTATTGAATCAACAGCATTTATTAACGGGCCGGAGGTAAAAAATTTTCAACAAGAGCTGGAAAAATATCTCGGTGTTAAGCATGTTATTCCCTGTGCAAACGGCACAGACGCCTTGCAAGTGTCAATGATGGCGCTTGGCTTGAAACCAGGCGATGAAGTGATTGCGCCATCTTTTACTTTTGTTGCAACAGCAGAAGTAATTGCACTTCTCGGTCTTACACCTGTGCTTGTAGATGTAGATTCCAACACATTTAATATTGATCCTGAAGCAATAAAAAAAGCCATCACACCAAAAACGAAAGCAATTGTTCCCGTGCATCTTTTCGGGCAGTGCGCTGATATGGATGTTATCATGGATATTTCTTCCAAACATAATTTATTTATTATTGAAGATGCCTGTCAGTCCATGGGAGCGGATTTCATCATGAAAAACGGGACAAAGAAAAAAGCAGGTACGATAGGGCATGTTGGCTGTACATCTTTCTTCCCATCCAAAAACCTTGGTTGCTATGGCGATGGAGGAGCTATTTTTACTGATGATGACGAACTCGCGAAGAAATTGAGAACTGTAGTTAACCATGGAATGACCGTAAGATATCATCACGATTTGATCGGTGTAAATTCAAGGTTAGACAGCATACAAGCCGCAATTCTTAAAATAAAACTTAAACGGCTGGATGAATATGCTGCAGCAAGAAATAATGCTGCTTCGTATTATGACAATGCTTTCAAAGGCAATCCGAAATTAAAAACTCCGGCAAGATACGCAAAGTCGAATCATGTGTTTCACCAATATACGCTTATAACCAATGGCTTCGACAGGACTAAATTAATAGAACACTTACATGGGAAAGGTATTCCTGCAATGGTATATTACCCGATTCCAATGCACTTACAAAAGGCTTATCAGGATCCGCGCTATAAAGAAGGTGATTTCCCTGTAACAGAAGCGCTGGCAAAATCGGTAATTTCCCTTCCGATGCATACGGAACTTGATGCAGAACAATTAAAATATATTACAGATTCTGTTTTGGAATTTGTAAATAGATATTAAGATATTGGGATATTATGAGTTCAACGAGAAGGGATAGAAACGATAACCTGGTTATCAGGTGCAACAGCTTTTCAGGAATCGGAACCTACGGCATGTATGTTTACGACGGCACGCTGAAGCAGCAGGGTATGAACTGTAGTCCTACGAATCCGCCCAACACGAACGAAAACCAGGCCGGCAACGAGTGGCCCGGCAGTTGTACGGATAATAAAAACATATTTGTAGGCAGCGGCGTACATTTCGACTATTATGCGCATTATAAGGCGGAGGATAACAGCGCTGCAACAGTCCCTGTATGCAGCAGTCCCGAATGGAAAAGCATGCACCTGAAAGTTTGCGATGTAAAGAAAAGCTCTTCATCGTGCAATTCATATCTGCCGGGACTTCCTGCTCCTCCGCCCCTTACTCCGTATTATGAATACCTGGACGCTATTGGCGTTAAAACCGGCGAAAACAACCAGGAAATAATTGAAATAAAGAATGAAATCCCGGTTGTTGTAGCAAATACGGATGGCGGTAATACACAGGCATTAATAGCGATTATTAATAACCTGTCAATCACCGGTGGGCAATTGAAGAACATCCTGTTGCAATCATCGCCTTTGTCAACTGATGCATTGCTGACACTGTTAAACAGAGCCGTACCGCTTTCGCCCGG
>JBBAAT010000121.1:0-8166 GCA_041658145.1 Bacteroidales bacterium
AGTAATGTGCATTATAAATAATAGTGTCAAAGTCGTTAGTTGGTTAAGTAATTTTTTTGTTTTCATTTTGTTTATTTTTTTATTTTACTACTCGTATGACTTTTCGGTGTCGCCCCGTTTTTTCAACCCGTAAGATATTATCCAACGGGTTTAAGTGGTTTCTGGTCTCCACTTTTTATTTTTTATTATCAGTCGTAACTCTCAAGAAGTGTCAATCCAAATTGTCGGTTTTCTTGTTTGTCCGTATCCGCTATGTCGTTTTTTAAACTTGCCCATAACTTGGATATTGCAGTAAGTCCGTTTACAAATAATTACATATACTTATACCCAATTAAATCATTCCTACTTTCATGCTTCGACACGACATCACTGCGTTCTGCCGGCTCAGCATGACTCACGCACCATTCAAATCCCAAATCCCAAATTTCAAATCGCTTTCGCTTCATTATGAAGCAGCGTTATAAGTTCCTTCGCATTTTCCGGATCTATCTTCTTGCATGCAGTTTTTGATTTCGGGTATTCATAATTAACAAATTCGACCAAAGGTTCCGCAGTAACCGGTTCAACCACTTGTAAGGGTTTTGACCTTGCACCCATAATGCCTCTCATCGAAGGGATCCTTGGCTCTTTGCAGATGCCTTTCTGGACAATAGCAACAAAAGGAATCTGGGTTGCAACAACTTCATGTCCGCCGTCAATCTCTCTTTTCAGATTTACCTTGCCATTCTCAATGTCGAAGTAAGAAACTGCAGAAACAGAAGGTATATTAAGCATTTCGGAAAGCATTCCTCCAACTGATGATCCATTGAAATCGCATGATTCGATTCCGCAGAAAATAACATCAAAGTTTTCTTTCTTTATCACTTCGGCCAGTTGAGTTACGATAATATAATCATCCTTTGGTTCCGTATTTATACGGATCGCTTTATCAGCGCCTATTGCAAGAGCTTTCCTTATGGTTGGTTCTGTATCGCTCAGCCCGACATTGATCACGGTGATGCTTTCAATTGCGCCTGGTTGCGCATCTTTAATGTCAAGCGCTCTTGTCAGCGCAAGCTCGTCCCATGGGTTCACGATCCACTGAACGCCTGTGGCATCAAAGGCTGTATTGTTGTTCACAAACTTGATCTTTGTAGTGGTGTCGGGAACATTACTGATACAAACTAAAATTTTCATTTTTATATAATTAATTATTATTTATTCAAAAAGTTTTCAATCGTAATAATAAAGTCTTTCATTTCGGAATATCTTTTATCTACTTCATCTCTGGCAAATTCAACAAAAACGCCATAATCGCTATCTGACCTTTCTTCAAATGCGTTATGAATGATATTTCCGTATTTTTTATTGAGGATACCCTTTTTGATGAAGGTTTTATTAAACCAGCCAATCAGTTGGGCATGTTTAGATGTTTTGAAATTGTTTTTTAATGAAAGAGCCAATAACATATAAAACATCCCATAATAAATTCGGCTTATCGCTACCCTATATAAATGGTTTTCGATTAAAACACCAACTTCTTTAATGGTTTCATTTGCCTGCTCAATGCGCAATGTGATTAATTCTTTTATTTCAAGGTTTTCGTTCATGCGTATATTCCGTCTTTTATAGCATCCTGATATAACGGGTCTTTTCCTTTCGGAGAATGGTTTAGCTCATTCAAAGAAATAATTTTTGAATCAACGATAATATCATACTTTAAAGAAATATCATAACATAACTCCCGTATCAAATCTTTATAATTCCAATCATAATCATTTTTCAGGATTATTAAAACATCGAAATCCGAAAAAAATGTTGATGTTTTTTTTATTTTGGAGCCGAACAATATTACTTCAAGGATATTATTCCCAAGCTCTTTGTTCAAAAGCTGTTTTAATTCTTTTAATATAATAATATTATTTCCCATTTTTAAAATACAAAAATAGAAATTTAATCAGAAATAACGTAAAATATGCCTATCCAACAGAATGGCAAGGTATTTAATCTTTCAAAATAGTTCTTGAAATAACAATCTTCTGAACTTCCGAAGTACCTTCATATATCTGTGTCAGTTTGGCTTCACGCATCAAACGTTCAACATGATATTCTTTCACGTAGCCATATCCGCCATGTATCTGAACAGCTTCGGTGGTAACTTCCATTGCAATGTCGGCACAGTATTGTTTTGCCATAGCGCTTGCAAAACCATAAGGTTGGTGTTCGTCTTTGAGCCATGCTGACTTCAGGCATAGGTTGCGTGCATTTTCAATTTTCACAGCCATATCAGCCAGTTTGAAAGCAATAGCCTGATGGTTGCATATTTCTGTGCCGAATGCTTTTCTTTCTTTAGCATATTTTACAGCTCTTTCAAAAGCTCCTGATGCAATTCCAAGCGCTTGTGAAGCAATACCTATGCGGCCGCCATCAAGAGTTTTCATTGCAAACGAAAATCCGAAACCATCTTCTCCTATACGGTTTTCTTTTGGAACTTTAACATCGTTGAACATCACGGAATGAGTATCAGAGCTACGCATACCCATTTTGTTTTCGTGTGGTCCCAATGTAATGCCTGGCAAATTCTTTTCAACAATCAGCGCATTGATTCCTTTGTGTTTCTTTTCAGGGTGAGTCTGAGCGATCACGAGATAAGTTGAAGCGCAGTTTGCATTGGTGATCCAGTTTTTTGTTCCGTTTAAAAGATAATAATCGCCTTTGTCTTCTGCAGTAGTTCTTTGTGAAGTAGCATCAGAACCGGCTTCAGGTTCCGATAAAAGAAAAGCGCCTATTTTTTCACCTTTTCCAAGAGGAACAAGGTATTTTTGTTTTTGCGCTTCGGTGCCATAGGTTTCAAGTCCCCAGTTTACAAGAGAATTGCAGACCGACATTACAACGGCTGCTGCTGAATCTATTTTGGAAATCTCTTCCATTGCGAGTACATAAGAGATGGTATCCATCCCACCACCACCGTATTTGGGATCGGTCATCATACCAAGAAACCCAAGTTCAGCTAATTTCTTCATCTGATCTTTGGCAAATTCTCCTTTTTCATCCCGTTCAATAATTCCCGGTAAAAGTTCGCGTTCAGCAAAATCCTTTGCAGCCTGCTGAATCATTTTTTGCTCTTCAGTAAATTCAAAGTTCATAATATTTGTGATTTTGGTTAATAAATGATTGAATTAAATTTGTTAATAATTTCCCTGTGATACCGCGCCTGTTATGACTGCAACACTCGAACCGCAACCAAGTCTGTTCGCTCCGGCATTAATCAAGGCTATGGCTTGATCATAATCTCTTATCCCGCCGCTTGCTTTTACTCCCATTTTAGGACCTACGATTCTACGCATTAAAACGATATCCTGAACGGTAGCGCCACCGCCTGAAAAACCGGTACTGGTCTTCACAAAATCAGCTTCCGTTTTTTTAGCAATTTCACAGGCTAATATTTTTTCTTTTTCAGTTAATAAGACTGTTTCAATAATCACTTTTAAAATAGTAGTGCTTCGGCAAGCTCTTTTTATAGCTCTGATATCTTCTTCAACCAATTTTAAATTTCCGGATTTTAAAGCGCCGACATTGATTACCATATCTATTTCATCTGCTCCGCTGGCTATTGCACTTCTCGCTTCAAACGCTTTACTCCGGCTGTCCATTTCTCCTAATGGAAATCCTATAACCGAGCAAATTTTAATACCTGAACCTCTTAGTTTTTTTGTTACAAAAGGCACCCATCCCGAGTTTACACAAACCGACTTAAACTTATATTTAACGGCTTCATCACATAATTGCTCAAATTGAGATGCTACTGCCTCCGGTTTTAACAAGGTGTGGTCAATATACCCTGCTAATTCAGCAGCAGACATCTGCGCTTTTGGAGCCGACTGTTTAGCTGATTCTTTATCAGGCGAAGTTTGAGTTTTCGTCTTTTCATTAAGCCGCGACATTATTTCCTTCGTAATTTTGTCAATCAGTTCATTATTTTCCATATTAACCTCCTGTTCTTTCAACAGACATCATTTTATTTATTCTTGGCCAGTGTCTGCCACCTTCAAATTTTGTTTCGAGCCATAGCTTTGCCATCGAACACAACTCATCGGAAGAATGCTGAGTTGTTCCCATGGTTAATACATTAGAATTGTTATGTTCACGGCTGTTTATTACTGTTTTTGTGCTCCAGCATAAAGCGGCTCTTATTCCATGCACTTTATTGCATACCATTGACGAACCTATACCGGCGCCATCCAGCATAATTCCACGCTCACATTCGCCGCTTACAACTTTCTTCGCAACAGCAACTGCAAAATCGGGGTAATCAACTTTGGTTGTGCTATTATTTGTACCTGCATCCACAACCGTATAACCAATGGTTTCAAGATATGCCTTCAGCATTTCCTTTGAATCATACGATGCATGATCCGCTCCAATGGCAACTCTTTTCACCTGGTCTTTGCTGTTTATAATATCATCATTTTCCATATTATTCTATGGTTATAATGCTTTTCAATGTCATTCAACAAAAGTATGGCAAATTATTTTATTTGCCAAATTGGAAAGCGGGTTCTGAAAAAATGTATGAAAGCTGGTTGGCGGTTGTTTTTGGGTAAACACAAATATTGCGGCTGTTACCTTTGGTTTTTTTCTCCGGTACTTTCTCCTTAATGAGAAAGTACCCAAAGAATCAAGGCAAAATTAAGCTTCTCCGCTCTCTGAAATTTTGAAGAATTCTATGCAAAGTCACATCTCCGCCTGAAATAGCGGGCTGCTTTGCAATAATTCTATACAAAATTTCATTCATGCTTTCCCTGTCCCCGCAATTTTGCCTGTCCTTCCCACTTTTTCTGCTTTGCAGAAATTTGATTTCGGTTTTATCTTATTTTTTTTGCAAATTTCCTGATGTCAGGATCAAATCTTTTATTTCATTGGCAGTCTATCTCATCCACAATTCCGGCTATTACGGATTTTACTGTAAATGCCTCCGGTTCATTAATAACTGCCCTGGCGGAATTTCCTTCTTCTATAATAAGGACAGTATCTCCAACTCCGGCCTGCACCGCATCAACAGCAAGAAAAGATTTCCCTTTAGGGTTTCCCGCAGGATCAATGGGTTGAATTATCAAAATCTTTTTTGATTCGTACCCTTTTGCTTTTATTGTGGAAATCACATTCCCGATTACTTTTCCCAGTATCATTTTTTATCCTCAATAAAAATGTCGTCAACTATTCCCATAATGGCAGCATCGCAAGGATTCATGTGCGTTTCTATTACCCTGCTCGCCTCTTTGCTTGTTTCATAATAGATGAGTTCGCCTTCTCCGGCTCCTATAGTATCAACGGCTACAATAGGGTCGCCAACAGTTTCCAATTTTTCATCAAGAGGTTGCACCAAAAGCAGCTTTAGTCCTTCAAATGATTCAACTTTTACAGTGCTTACCACTCTTCCTGTTACTCTGCCTAGTTTCATTTTGTTAAATATTTTTAAATACTAACTCCAACTTTTGCCTTTTCCCTTATGCCTTTTAACTTTTGCCTTTTCCCTAAACTATATAATTCTAAAATAATCAACCAATGTACAGCGTCTTTCTCTTGTAAATGTTCTTGCTCTTGTAACGCCTTCGCCCGTTGGGCTTGCAATAGTAAATGATGTAAAACCGGCGCCGCCTTGTGCTAAACCTGCGTAGCTTGGTCCGTTCTTAATAAAAATGGAACAGTTCATCGCTTTAGCCATTTTGCTGAGCTTTGCAATATTTAAAGAATGCATTATCGCTGTGTGCCTAAACCCATGTTCGCATTCAACTGCCAGATCTATCGCCGTATCCACATCTTTTACCCGTACCAGGGGCATTACCGGCATAAGCTGCTCTGTCCAAACTAATGGATGTTCCCGTCCGACCTCGCAAAGCAAAAGCCTCGTGGATGACGGAACCGTTAATCCGATTTCTTTTGCAATAAAATCGGCATTTTGCCCGACATATTTTTTATTTGCAGCGCCCTCTTTTCCGGGACCTCCCTGTTCAGAAATTACAAGTTCTGTTATTTTTTTTACCTGGTCTTCGTTTAATTCATAAGCGCCATTTTTTTTCATTTCTTCTTTCAACCTGTCTGCTACAGATGCAACAACTATTATTTCTTTTTCGCAGATACAGATTAAATTATTGTCGAAACTTGCGCCATCTACAATATCTTTTCCCGCTTTTACGAGATCTGCTGTTTCATCCACAACACATGGCGGGTTCCCTGGTCCGGCGGCAATCACTTTTTTCCCGCTATTCATGGCTGTTTTAACAACCGCAGGTCCTCCCGTTACGACAAGAATTGCAATTTTTTTATGTGTCATAAGTTCTTTAGCAGATTCGATGGTAGGTTCATCTATGCACGTAAGAAGATTAACAGGTCCTCCGGCTTCTATTATTGCTTTATTTAGAAGATTTATTAAAAAGCATGATACCATTTTTGCTGAAGGATGCGGATTAAATACTACCGCATTTCCGGCGGCAATCATACCAATACTGTTGCTGATAATTGTTACGGTAGGATTTGTGCTGGGAGTAATTGAACCGATTACGCCATAAGGAGCATGTTCCACCAAAGTTAAACCATTATCATCCGAAAATGATTCAGGGGAAATATCTTCGACGCCGGGTGTTTTAAATATCCCAAGTTCATTTTTAACAACCTTATCTTCCCAACGGCCAATACCCGTTTCTTCATGGGCCATTTTAGCTAATATTTCTTTGTTTGCAAGGGAGGTCTTCCGGATGTTTGCAATAATATTTTTACGGGTTTCAAGGGTTAATTTATTTAATTCTTTAAAAGCAATTTCCGCTGCTGTTGCAGCATTATCAATGCTTGAAAAAACGCCCAGGCTTTTGTCGCTGCCATCTTTCTCAGGACTAAGATTCATGCTTTTTACTACTTCCTGAACTAATTGTCGAATATTTTGTTCTAAATTATCCAATTATTAATCCTCCTTTTTACATGAAAAATGGTTTTATTTCAATATGAGGTTGTGGTATTATGGTTTCCATACATAATAGCTCTTTTGCTTTTGCACTCGCAGTTCCAGATGCCATTGCTGCTTCAACAGCATCAAGATTCCCCATCATTTTAATGTATGATTTACCGCCAAATCCAATGGCAAGTCGTATTTCGATAATCTTAACCCCGCCTTCTTTTGCCGCTTTATCGGCAGCTTCTATACTGGAAACAACTGATAATGTTTCTATGATCCCTATGGTATCCCAATTATCAGTTTTTATTATTTTCCCGATTGCCGGAATTACATCGGGATGTATCATTGGAAGAAATAAACTGTCAACGATACATTCCTTTCCTGTTTCATAGCCCTTTTTATATGAATATTCGACAGAAGCTACATCGCCACTGAATACAATCAGGTATTTTCCCGGACAAATCGTTCTTGCATCTATGATCTTAATTGGCGCAATTTTGACCATTTCATCCAGCGCTTTTATACCTATGGCAATACTGCTAAACTCTAAAGCGCCTAATACGATTAATCCCATTTGCTCCTCATTTCTTATAAACTACCTTTTCATTTTCATCGATCATATCAATAATACCTACTATTATTGCATCTATGGGTTTACTAACAGTAGTTGGCGTTTCTCTTGCAGAGGTGCTTTCGGATATCATAACCAATTCATCATGGCCGGCTCCGATAAGATCGAGTGCGACAAGATAATCGCCTTTTTTTTCACCACGTTGATTACTTTTATCAATAAGAAGGAATCGCGCTCCTTTTATATCAACATTTTTAGAACTGCTGACAACTGTTCCGACAACTTTTCCTAAAATCATTTTAATTAGTGTTTGTATATAAACTACTGTCATATTAATCCTAATATGTCGTTTTGAGATTGCTTCACCTCCTTCGTCGGTTTCGCAATGACGTCATTGCGAGAAGGAACGACGAAGCAATCTATTCAACATATCATTCTTAACACAACACTATTTATTTTTTCGGTACGTGTAAGCGCCGTCTTTTTCGATATAATCAACGATTGCGATTACTGTAGAATCTGTTGGTATTCCTTCGGTCACGCTTGTAAATCTGGCGCTGCTACCAGATACATAAAAGACTATTTCATTGATTCCGGCGCCAATACTGTCCATCGAAACAACAAAATCATTCTTCCCTTTTAGAGTCACAGGATCTATTTTTTCTAA
>JBBAAT010000122.1:0-8039 GCA_041658145.1 Bacteroidales bacterium
TTATTATCTAAGTGCCTAATTCAATCAATTTATCTACCCCTAACCCTAAAGGGAGCAAATTGATTTTCTTCACACCCTTTAGGGATGGGGTAAATGAAGAAAATCAATTGAAGCAATTAGGCATATAACGGATATTCATTATAAATAAATACAATGGCAGAACACAATGAATTGGGGAAAAAAGGCGAAGAGATGGCAAGGGAATACTTGGTGCAAAAGGGCTACCAAATATTGGAAACAAATTGGCGCGTTGGAAATTACGAAGTTGATATCATCGCAACCAATAAAAAATTTATAGTTTTTGCTGAAGTAAAGACCAGATGTACCAACACTTTTGGCGAACCGGAAGAATTTGTAACAAAGCAAAAGCAAAATTTTCTTATCCGCGCAGCAGGGATTTTTATTGAAAGAAAGAATATAAAAGAAGAAGTTCGATTTGATATTATTTCCGTGCTCGTTTCAGGTACCCGCCGGCAGATCAATCATATTGAAGATGCGTTTTACCCGACAATTAAATGAAATAATTTGATGGGTGAAATACAATCAAATTTTATTTCATCAGAGGTTAAAGTTTACTCGCCAGCACAGCACTTTTCTTATAATGCTTCACATTACCGTTCATATCGAACACTTCAAAGTAAATAATGTAAATTCCAATACGGGCTTTCCCGTTATCGTTGGTAATGCCATCCCATGAAAAATTGCCTGAAGTACCAAGTTGTTCATTTTTTATAAGGTTACGTATAAGCCTGCCGTTTGCATCGTAAACATTGATATTTGCAGTATATCCTGCAACATCAAATTTGTAATTAATGTTTAATACATCGTTGATTCCATCGTTATCCGGAGAAAATATTTCGGGCGAAACACTCACAGGATCGTCGTTTGCAACACCTTCGGAATATTGGGAATTCCTGTAAGCCGGTGTTCCAAAACCTGCTGTTTCTGCTGCAGAATGCCAGTTGGTCTTATCGTCAGTCGGCCTGTTGAAATTGATCCTTTCCAGCGATACGCCATCCGTTGAATTCAGCAAAGGATAATACATATCGGCAGTGTAAGCGAACTTGTCAATAATAGTAATTAAGTTTTTCAATGACAAAGCAATAGTGCCATCATCATTATTCAATGAAGGCAGCGACGGCATTTGTGCAAATCCGTTTGGGTTTGGAGTGTTGTATTGCTTCTTCACCATTACAGGATCAGTTGTGAGTACTACATAATCCTGAGGAAAAACAAGATAACCATCAGATGAAATATCGTTCACATCAGTAAGTATTGAAGTAATTGTGTCATAAGAAGCCAGCACCAATTGTTTCAGGTCGATCACTTTATTTGAGCGGTTATAAAGCTCCACATAGTCAACACCATCATCCTTAGGATTAGAGAGCACTTCGTTTATAACAAGGTCATTCGCAATTGGTAACTCCGGTATTGCAAAACGCGCCGAACTGTTTACAGGAAGCACATTCCCGACGCAATCTTTTAATGTATCTGTGATTGTAATGGTATAAATTATTCCTGTTTGCACGGCAGGAGAAAGGTCAAGCACTACAGACATGTAATCAGGTGATACCGGGTTTGCCATGGTTGGATTAATACCATTGTCGATTGTGTAATTTGCGACATTCTGTAAGTGCGTACTGTCGAGCGGTTCAGTAAAATATAATTGTATCCTGTAATTATCAATGAGGCTTACCCGTACAAGTTGCGGCGCAGTATTATCAGGATTAGATGCATTAATTGAGTTCACCGCAGCGGGAGTGCCGCCAAGTATGTTATTTGAGGCGCGCCAGTTTGAAGCGTCTCCGCATGGATTCATCGGGTCTATCTGTTCGAGCGACCAGCCGCCATTCATTTTGTAAGAATCCTGATACCATGCATCGGTAAAGGAAACTGTAGAAATCGTTCTGTACAAAGAGTCATATAACGATAAAGTTTCTCCTGTATTTGATATTGCAAAACTGGTAACACCAATCGCATTACCATAAGAAGATATTGCGGCTTCACCATTTGTAGTGGTAAGTAAAAGGTAAGCATGGGGATTGATGGTAGCGTCAGGAACGGTTTCTAGTGCAGTACCCATCTGAAATTTCCAGCCCTTCATGCTGATCGGGTAGATCGTACGATTATATAATTCTACATATTCATAGTTTGCAAGGACAACCGGAGGATCCGGGTCTGCCATGATCTCGTTGATCACCACATCAAATTGTTTTGCATCATACCAGGCAAAGGTACTGCTCGTTGCTACGGTAGTGTTACCGGCGCAATCGCTGATGGTATCTGTTACGGTGCAGGTGTAAAGAATATTTTGTTGCAAAGCGGATCCTAAGTAAAGTATGACTTTTTTATAATCAGGCCTAACTAAGCTCACGGCAGTAGGTATGCCAATGCCATTATCTATTAAATATGATGCAGGATTCACAAGCGATACGCTGTCTAATGGTTCGCTGAAATTTAACTGAATACAACTTGCTGATATCACATTAATGTTGCTTAAGTGTGGAGGAATATTATCGGGGTTGGAAGAAAAAACTGAGTTTTTTTTACCCGGTGTTCCGCCGGCAGGATCAATGGATGCTATCCAATTAGCTATATTTCCGCATGGATTTGCAGGATCAATCAGTTCGAGCGACCAGCCGCCATCCTTTTTGTAAGAATCCTGGTACCAGGTATCAGAATATGTAACAGCATGTATAATATGATCAAGCGAATCGGATAATATAAGTGTTGCACCTGTATTTATAAGTGTTGGAAAACTTGAAAACCCAACAACCTGCCCATAAGTGATGAAAAATGATACGGCTGAAGTTGAAGTAAGGATCAAAAAACTGTCGGGTTCAATAACAACAGATGGAAATACTTTCACGGTCGTACCAACAGTAAGTTTCCAATTCTTAAGATTAAGCGAATACGGCGTACGGTTATACAATTCTGCATATTCATAATCAGGTAATCCAACCTGTGGGTCGGGATCGGGAAAAATTTCATTGATCAGTATATCATAAGCTTTTGGTGTGTAAAGAGCAAACACACTACTATCGGGTGTCATAGGGTTATTACTTAAATCCTGAACATTGCTTATGGTAATAGTGTAAATAGCGCCGGACAAAAAAGCAGATGCAAAAGTAAGATGTACCAGAGAGCCATTGGTTCCATCTTTCACGGCAGTAGCCGGATTGCCGATGCCGGTATTTACAGAATAATTGGTAATATTTTCGGCGGTTGCAGTACTTACACTTTCCGAAAATGCAATATCAAGCTGGGTAGGCGAAATTACAAGAACAGAACTGACAGTAGGTGGTGTTACATCAATAATGATAGGGCCTACATAGAAATCATCAAAGTAATATTGATTATAACGTGTATCCGTTTTATACTGGCAATAAATTCCAAAAAACAAAGTGGCGCTATAAGTATTATCCAAAAAAGAACTTCCTTCTGAATTATAATTAGTACCTCCGCTTGGGTCAGAAAAAACCTGCCAGTTGCCGGATGCGTCACGGGTTACTTTTATTCCAACTTTTACATCGCTTGAAAAAGAAGAGGTCCCTGTGAATAATAAAGATGAGGAAGCCCCATCCTGCCTGTAAAATTTAATATTGTCGGCAGTGGTTTGACCTATTTCGATATAATATCCGTTTAAATTATATTTTAAATCGGAAGTGTCAGATACAAGAAAAACCTTAACCAAATTGTCGGATGTAGGGTTAAACTTCAGGTCGATAAGAAAACGCCATTCGGTGCTTGATATTAATATATTGGGCGTTGAAAGATAAATGGTGTCGCCAATTGTATTACCATTATAATGAGGGCCTTTACTTTGCAGCTGCCCTAACGTTACAATAAAATTGGTATCAGAGCCCGACCATGTAGGATTAAATGTGAAATTGCCATCGATAAAATCGTCGGTTACCTGACAAAACCCTGTTAAGGGTAATAACAGAAAAAACAATATTATCTTGTTCATATTTTCTTCATTATTTTGTAACTACTCAGCCGATTTAAAATGTTAAAAAATAAATACATGCCACAGATTACACAGATTAAAATTATTTTTTTATAAATTTTCACAAAGAAAACTACCTTTGGTAGTTTAAAATCTGTGAAATCTGTGGCTATTAAGGCTAATATAGTGGCTGAGTAGTTATATTATTTTATAGATTATAAAATTGCAAATATACTATTTTTGTGTAACATTGCACCCGAAAATTTTAATAATTGAGAGGTATGAAAATAGCAGTTGTCGGAGCTACCGGACTTGTTGGCAGCGTAATAACAAAAGTGTTGAAGGAAAGGAATTTCCCTGTTACTGAGTTTATTCCGGTGGCATCAGCGAACTCAGCAGGTAAAGAAATTTATTTCGACAATAAAGCATATAAAATCCGGACACTTGAAGAATGTTTGGAAGAAAAACCTGTAATTGCATTGTTTTCCGCAGGTACTACGGTATCTTTAGAGTGGGCGCCAAAATTTGCCAAAGCCGGCACAACCGTAATTGACAACTCCTCTGCATGGAGAATGCATGAAAAAGTACCGCTGGTGGTTCCCGAAATCAACGCGTACGTGATAAAAGAATGGGACAGGATTATTGCGAATCCCAATTGTCCCACTACCCAGTTGGTAATGGTGCTTGCTCCTTTGCACAGTAAATACAAAGTAAGCAGAATCGTTATGTCAACGTATCAATCTGTAACGGGAGCAGGTGTAAAAGCTTTGCAGCAATTAAAGAATGAAAGAAACGGTATTACCGGCGAAACAGCTTATCCTTATCCGATAGACCTCAACCTTATTCCTCAGGGAGGAACATTCCTTCATTCGGGTTATACTACAGAAGAAACAAAACTGGTAGACCACACACGCAAGATACTACGCGATGATTCGATTCAAATAACCGCCACTGTTGTGAGGGTCCCCGTATTTGGCGGGCATTCCGCATCAGTAAATGTGGAATTCAAAGAAGATTACGACATGGAAGAAATCAGGGTGATATTATCTGAAACCCCCGGCATTATGCTTCAGGACGATATCATGAACTCTGTTTATCCTATGCCTCTGTATGCAGAGGGCAGGGATGAAGTTTTTGTTGGACGGCTGCGAAGGGACGACACCCGCCCCAATACACTTAATATGTGGATTGTTGCCGATAATCTTCGCAAAGGCGCAGCCACCAATGCAATTCAGATAGCCGAATACCTGGTTGAAAAGAAATATATAAGAACAACATAATGAAATAGCCATGAGCAACAAATTTCACAACAACCGAAATGATTATTTCATGGCGTATTCCATCTGACCATTAAAAAACAAAAAAATAAACAGATGAATTATCTTGATATTATCCTTGCTATTCCGCTCGTATGGGCAATTTACAGGGGTTTCACCAAGGGACTTGTAATTGAAATCGCTTCTCTGATAGCTTTGATACTGGGTGTTTACGGCGGAATACATTTTTCATATTTTATTTCAGACAAACTAAATTTGTCTTCTCCTTTTTCGCCACTGATATCCTTTGCAATTACATTTTTAATTATTGTTATAGTGATCTTTCTGTTAGCCAAATTGCTTGAAAAATCGATTAACCTGTTAGCCCTTGGATTTCTGAACAAGCTGGCTGGCGCATTCTTTGGATTACTGAAAATGGCTTTTCTCCTTAGCATTCTGTTGCTTTTTATCAACAAGATTGATTTGAAAATAAGCATTGTCCCTGAAAAAACCAGGAAGGAATCATTGCTTTATCCTACTCTTTCTGCATTTGCTCCATACATAATACCTAAATTGAACTTTGAAAAAATTCAGAAGAAAATGGAAACGCCACCTGTTATACCTATGTCTACTGGTGAGGCAGGGATACATAAATAGTTTGCAAAATATTTTCTATTGTTAAGTTAAGAATAAAATGATACATAGATTGCTTCGGTCGTTCCTCCCTCGCAATGACGTCATTGCGCCCGCCTGAACGGAACGGGCAGGAAACCGACGTAGGAGGTGAAGCAACTTAGCGAAGCGACTCATGAACACCTTAAATAGAATAAAATAATTTGTGAATAATCTCAAAACGATATATTAGGATTACCATAACACTATATTGACAATGATAATATTAAAGTTTATGAAAAGAATATTTTTCTTTCTGTTATTTCCAATATCGGCTTTTTCGCAAAATACAGACACTCTTACATTGGATTTCTGCCAGCAAAAAGCGATTGAAAATTATCCGCTCATCAAACAAAAAGATCTGATAAATAAAACAAGCGAACTGAAACTTTTTAATATTACAAAAACATATCTTCCTCAGCTAAGCCTGAACGGACAAGCCACCTACCAGTCAGATGTTACCGAAATACCAATCCATATTCCCGGAATGGAAATTCCGTCTCTTTATAAAGATATGTACAAGGCAACATTTGATGTTACCCAAGTTGTTTATGATGGAGGATTCACTGTTAGACAAAAAAAACTTGAAGCTATTTCACTGCAATCCAACCTGCAAAGTCTGGAAACAGAGCTGTATAAGATAAAAGACAATGTTAACACCATTTATTTCAGCATTGTTGCATTACAGGAAAACAAAAAACTCCTTTTGCTTCTTAAAAAGGATATTAAGAATAAATTGACCAAAGTGGAATCAGGCGTGAAGAACGGTATTCTGCTTGAAAGTAATGCAGATGTGTTAAAAGCAGAAATCATTAAAATTGAAGAACAGATCATTGAACTTGAATCAGGAATAGAGTCTGGTTTGAAAATGCTCGGTGATTACATGAGCCAGGTTATTTCTGATGGTGTTGCGTTTAAGCTCCCTGAAACCACTGTCGTTGCCACAGATTATGAAAACGCCCGGCCGGAAATAAAAGTCTTTGAATTGCAACAACAAAAACTCAATGTATCAAAGTCATTGCTGGATTGCAAGCTAATGCCTAAAGTCGCAGGTTTTGGACAATTAGGCTATGGCAGGCCCGGATTAAACATGCTTTCAAACAGCTTTGATTCTTATTATATGGTTGGGGCTAAAATAACATGGGCTTTGTGGGACTGGAACCAAAGCAAAAATGAAAAACGATTATTGGATCTTCAAAGCCAGGTATTAAATACCCAAAAAGAATCTTTTATTCAAGGAATAAAAATTCTGTTGGAAAAAAATATTGCCGATATTCAGAAATATCAAGACCTGCTTGTAAAGGATAAAGAAATTATTGCTCTGAGGGAGAAGATAATTAAATCGGCGGCTTCACAACTTGAAAATGGAACGATTACAGCAACTGAATATTTAACCGAATTGAACGCTGCATCGCAGGCTAAAGTGAATATGGAATCTCACAAAATTCAACTAGTGAAAGCCAGTGTGGATTATTTGACAACTAAAGGGAAATATTAAAAAAGTTTGCAGTCGGCAGTCGGCAGTCAGCAGTTGGCAGTCGGCAGTTTGACAATTTAACAATTAACACAAGGCACAAGGTAAAAGGCATAAGGCATAAGTTACACATTAACACACTACAATAATTAAATACCATGAAAAAACTATACGGGTTTATTGCAATAGCAGCAGTGCTTTTTTCTGCCTGTTCAGGAAACAAGGAAAAATCGGATGCTTACGGCACATTCGAATCAATAGAAATAATCATCTCTTCTGAAAGCGCCGGCAAATTGATCTTTTTCAATATTGACGAGGGACAGGAATCAAAAAAGGGAGATACAATAGCTTTAATAGATACGATTCAGCTGGCTTTGAAACGTGATGCACTTATTGCACAAAAGAAAGCTGCATCGAACAAAGCAGACTATATAACATCTCAGATCAAAGTTCTTGAAGAGCAGAAGAAAAATTCACAGATTGAAAAAGAAAGAATAGAAAATCTATACATTGATGGGGCTGCGACATCCCAACAACTTGATAATATCAACGGCGTTCTCGCTGTCTATGATAAACAAATTTCGTCTATTGAGACACAACATGCCCCTGTGTTAAATGAAGTTGATGCATACAATAAACAGATAGCACAGTTGAACGACCAGATCAAGCGTTCGTATATAATTAACCC
>JBBAAT010000123.1:0-8026 GCA_041658145.1 Bacteroidales bacterium
CGATTTCATCCCCACTCCTCTTGCACAGAAAGCTTTTGAAGAATATAAAGCTCATTCAAACGGTAAACCCAACCATTTCACTTTGCATACTCATTGGGCAAGATTAATTGAAACCATACACGCAGCAGAAATGATCAAACAATTGCTGAATGATAAAGACCTTCAGTCTGACAATCTTGTTACCAAAGGTAAAAAACAATCCGAAGGTGTTGGTCTGATAGAAGCTCCGCGTGGTACATTATTCCATCATTATAAAATAAATGAAGATGACCAGATCACGATGGCAAACCTCATCGTTTCTACAACAAACAATAATGAACCGATGAACAGGGCTGTGAATTTCGTTGCGAACAAAATGATGACAGGGAAAAAAGAAATTACAGAAGGAATGAAGAATGCTGTTGAAGTGGCTATCCGGGCTTACGATCCCTGCCTGAGTTGCGCAACACATTCAATAGGTAAGATGCCTCTCGACATTACGATGTACGATTCCACCCATAATGTTATCGCTCATCATCGTTCATGAATTTTTTTATTTTACCTCATAATATTAGAAGCCATCACTACCAACGGTGGCTTTTTTTATTTTTGAAAATATTTTTAACAACCTAATGGGTTTTATTTTATATCTTTACACTAACAATAAATCAAAAAATCATGAAAAAACATTCAATTACTAGTTTTGCAGCAATTTGCATTTTTAATTTTGCAATTTGCATTTTTAATTCAAACTCCGCTTTTGCTCAATGTGGTATTGAAGCAAGCAGCAATGATACATCAATAATTTGCGGTAGCTCAGTTCAGCTTGATGCACAGCCCAAATGGGTAATATTAAATAGCGGCACAACTAATTTGTTATTTTCGGTATATTTTACAAATGCTGATACCGGTTATGTGGTGGGAGAAACCGGCACTATTTTAAAAACAACAGATGGAGGAACAAATTGGACAACACAAACAAGCGGAACAAGTAGTGATTTATGGTCAGTTTATTTCACCAATGCTAATACAGGTTATGCTGTTGGCGGTACTGGGACAATTCTTAAAACAATTAATGGAGGAACAAACTGGACAATACAAACAAGTGGAACAACTTATGGTTTAAGTTCAGTTCATTTTACTAATGCCGATACGGGTTATGCGGTAGGAGGCGGTTGGAATGGTACAAGCAACGAAGGTGCTATATTTAAAACCATTAATGGTGGTAATACATGGACAGCACAAACAGGAACAGGCTATCCTTTAAGATCAGTTTATTTTACCGATACCAATACTGGTTACTCTGTTGGCGAGAATGGAACAATTCTAAAAACAATCAATAGCGGAACCAATTGGACAGCTCAAACAAGCGGAACAACTTCTGAATTTTGGTCAGTTTATTTCACTGATGCCAATACTGGTTATGTGGTAGCTAGGACGACCGATGCTATTTTAAAAACAACAGATGGCGGAACAAACTGGACACAGCAACCATACGGAATAACTACTACTTTTTTATTTTCGGTATATTTTACAAATACTGATACCGGTTATGTGGTAGGAGCACCCTATACTATTTTAAAAACAACAAATGGAGGAGCAACATGGAAAGAACAAACAAGCCCAACATCTGCAGGTTTCTTTTCGGTACATTTTCCAGATGCCAACACGGGTTACGCTGTTGGTGGTTATGGAGAAATTATAAAGTTATCTGCAGCACCGGTTTCATATACCTGGTCTCCTGCAAATGGTTTAAATGCCACAAACATATCAAATCCTATAGCAAACCCTACTGCTACTACCACTTATATCGTTACGGCAACCACAGCAAATGGTTGCACTGCTATAGACAGCGTTACTATTAATGTAAATCTGTTAACAGCAAATGCAGGAACAGATAAAACAATCATTTGCGGAGGTACTGCACAATTAGATAATGTTACTTCAAATTACACTGGAACCGGAACTCTAACTTATAATTGGTCGCCTACATCAGGATTAAATTATGATACTATTCCGAATCCAACTGCAACAGTTACAAGTGATACAACATATCTTGTTACTGTTACAACTCCTAATGGATGTACTGCTGTTGACAGTGTTACAGTTATTGTAAACTCACTTACAATTACCGGAACAGATGGCACAATTATCTGCGGTGACAACACTACTTTGAATACAACAACAAATTATACAGGAACAGGGACGCTTACGTATTCATGGTTACCAATTACAGGGCTTGATAATTCCAATATTGCGAATCCTGTAGCAACAGTTGATTCAAATCAAATATATACTGTTACGGTAACAACCCCAAACGGTTGTACTGCAGCAGATGATGTCAGTGTTACAATAACCCCGATGAATTCACCCGAAATTTGTATTGTAAGTGTTGACAGCACAAATAAAAATATAGTTATATGGAACAAGCCGTTTTCTTTGGCAATTGATTTGTTTTATATTTACAGGGAAACCAATATTACAAATGTTTATCAAAAAATAGGCGCTGTAAGCTATGACAGCTTGAGCGTTTTCGTTGATACAAATTCGTATCCTGATGTACAATCAAACAAATATAAAATTTCAATTTCTGATGATTGCGGTCTCGAATCGGAACAGAGTGATTATCATAAAACTATGCATTTGACGATCAATCAAGGGATGGGTGCCACATGGAATCTAATCTGGGAACCTTATGAAGGGTTTACCGTTTCTGGTTACAGAATATTCAGAGGCACATCCCCTGACTCGTTGCAATTAATCGGAACAACATCAGGTGGGGGAAGTACACAATACTCAGATTTCACATCTCCAGCAGGATATATTTACTATCAGGTGGAAGTAGTAAGTCCGAATTTTTGCAATCCATCTAAATCATATAATTCTTCGCGTTCAAATATTGCAACGAATAATCCAAACGGAATTAATGAAAATAGTGATGCATTGGATTTGTTTTCAATTTATCCGAATCCTGCCGGCGATATCATTACAATAGAAAATATGGGTTCGGTCAAAGATGAAATCATTTCAATCTATAATATGCATGGACAACTTGTAAAGCAGCAACCAATAAACAATGCCGAAGGCATCCCTACGGGACAAATAAAAACAGATATTGATGTAAGTGAACTTGCAAAAGGAATTTATTTACTTAAATTGAGTAGTTATGACAAGACAGAAATGACAAGGTTTGTGAAAAAATAGATTTTACTGCCCATAACTTCGAGCTGCTACCAGCGGCGGATTTGTGGTTGACGGAAACTTTTGTAACTTTGAGAATTATTTATACGGATGATATGAATTAGCAGCCATTGCTCATCAGAAAACAATAATAATTTAATTTTTAAATGTTCACATTATTTAAACGCGAAATAAAAAACTTCTTAAGTTCACTTATCGGATATATTGTAATTACAGTATTTCTTCTGATCAATGGCTTGTTCCTTTGGGTTTTTCCAATGGATTTTAATATCCTCGAAAATGGCTATGCCAATATCGACGGTCTTTTCATGCTGGGACCTTTTGTGTTTTTATTCCTTATACCTGCTATCACCATGCGGTCGTTTGCAGAAGAAAAACGCAGCGGAACTATTGAAATGCTATTGACCAAACCTCTCACCGATTTACAGATAATTCTTTCTAAATATCTGGCAGGAGTTGTTCTTGTTATTTTCTCCATACTTCCCACCCTGATCTATTACATATCGGTTTATCACTTAGGCAGTACACCGGGAAACCTTGATGCAGGCGGAACATGGGGCTCATATATCGGACTTCTTTTTCTTGGCGCTGCTTTCGTATCCATCGGGCTTTTTGCATCAACACTTACTGATAACCAGATAATTTCTTTCATCATTTCTTTATTTCTTTGCGGCATTTTTTACATTGGTTTTGAATTTATTTATTCGTTCGATATCTTCGGAAAGTATGCTTTGTTTGTGCAGTCGTTGGGTATCAGTTATCATTATTCATCAATCAGCCGCGGCGTGATAGATACAAGGGACCTGCTTTATTTCCTTAGCCTGATATGTATTTTCATTTTACTCAGCAAAATCTCACTCGAAAGAAGAAAATGGTAAAAATGAAGAAACAAACAGGCAGCGCTGAATCAGTTTCATACAGCAAAAAAGGCGTAAAACGTTATAGCATTATACAGTTCATACTGTGTTTTGCCATTATAATATTTCTGAACATTATCGGTTCTTTTGTTTTTACACGAATAGATCTTACTTCAGAAAAAAGGTACACCCTTTCGGATGCCACAAAAAAGCTTATCAAAAACCTTGATGATATTGTATATTTTAAAATATATCTTGAAGGCGATTTTCCCGGCGCCCCCGGTTTTAAACGCCTAAGAAATGAAACCTGCGAAATGCTTAATCAATTCAGGGCATATTCAGATTATATTCAGTACGAATTTATAAATCCATCAGCAGGTTCTGATAAAAAACAAATCAAAGATCTCTATCAACAGCTCGTTAGTAAAGGACTTCAGCCCACCAATCTTCAGATTAAAAACACCGAAGGATCAAGTCAGCAGATCATTTTTCCAGGCGCTATTGCAACATACAAAGAAAAAGAAATGCCATTACAACTGCTTAATTCCCAGATTGGCATTGCACCAGAAGCTGTCCTGAACAGCTCCATTCAGTCGCTTGAATATAACATTGCAAGTGTAATTAAAAAACTTTCAATCATTCATAAACCTAAGATAGCATTTATTGAAGGTCATGGAGAGCTTGATAAATATGAAACCGGAGATATTTCAAATTCGCTTTCAGAATATTATAATGTGCAACGCATAACCATCAATCATAAATTAAAAGCGCTGAAAGATATTAAAGCGATTATTATTGCAAAACCTGATTCGATGTTTGATGACAAAGACAAATTTATTATTGATCAGTTTGTGATGAAGGGCGGAAAAGTACTCTGGCTGATTGATCCTGTTTTTGCCAGCATGGATAGCCTGCGTACCTCTGACGAAACAATAGGTATAGCTCAAAAGCTGGGAATAGAAGACCAACTTTTTAAATATGGTGTTCGACTCAACTATGATCTGATTCAGGATTTGAATGCCATGCCTATTCCGGTTAAGACAGGCAACCTTGGAAACCAACCGCAGTTAAGCTACATGCCCTGGTATTTTTTCCCTGTAGTAATGCCTGGCCCAAATCACCCTATTGTCAATAATCTGAATGCAATAAAATTTGAATTTGTAAGCAGCATTGATACTGTTGGTTCAAAATCCATTGTAAAAAAAGTATTACTTACCACATCAAAATATTCACGCACACTCGGCACACCGGTTTCCATCGACCTTGATATAATGCGCAAAGAGCCGGATGAGAGGCTCTTCAACAAATCAAATATTCCTGTTGCAGTTTTGCTTGAAGGAATCTTCACTTCGCTTTTCAAGAACCACATTACACCTGAAATAGCAGAAGACAAGGAAATTGATTTCAGAGAGACAAGTGTTCCGAACAGGATGATTGTGGTTTCCGATGGTGATGTGATCAAAAACATGGTGCAAATATATAATGGAAGCAAATATCCGCTCCCGCTTGGATACGACAAGTACACAAGGGAATCCTTTGGGAATAAAGACTTTTTGCTCAACTGCATTGACTACCTGTGTGATGATTCCGGACTTATTGATGTGAGATCACGGGAATTAAAGCTAAGGCTGCTTGACAAAACCAAGATCAACAAAAATAAGCTTATGATTCAGCTTGTCAATACCGGAATTCCCATTTTATTGGTTCTTTGTTTCGGATTGATTTATGGAATAATCAGAAAAAGAAAATATGTAACTACACAGCCGATGAAAAAATAAATAGAACGCTGATGACGCTGATAATTATGATGTACACAGATAAAATAAAATCTTATTTAATCATAAATTTATGATGAACAATATAAAAATCTTATTTAATCTTAAGCAATCAGCGTCATCAGCGTTCTATTGCATTGCTTGAGTGGTTACGAAAATATACTTCAAAAAAAATCATTTGTTGAAATGAAAAAAACCAAACTAACATTGATAATCACCATTACACTTGCAATTATTGCATTATTTTTTATTTATACAACTACTAAAAGTACTATTCCAAAAGCTTTAAAAGATTTTGCCATAGCCGATACTTCGCTTGTAACAAAAATTTTTCTGACCGATAAATCAAATAATAAAGTTATTCTGGAGAAAAAAGCCCCCGGAAAATGGTCAGTAAATAATAAATACACGGTCAGTAACGGGATGATAACTGTTTTGCTTAAAACAATTATGATGCTTGAAGTTAAGTCACCTGTTGCCAAATCAGCCAGGAATAACGTAATTAAGCGTCTTGCTTCTTCATCTGTTAAAATTGAAATTTATCAGACTGTATATAGAATTGACTTCCGGGGAATAAAGTTGTTTTCCCATGAAAAACTTGTTAAAACATATTATGTAGGCGATGCTACAATGGATAATATGGGAACATTCATGCTAATTGAAGATTCTGATGAACCATTTATCATGCATATTCCGGGTTTTCGCGGCTTTTTAAACTCAAGATACAGTACTATTGAAAACGATTGGCGTGATCACACGCTTTTTAATATTGATATACCGAATATCAGGTCAGTAAAACTCGAATTTCCATCTGGCGCCGAAAACTCTTATGAAATAGTTAATATTGGAGATGTGCATTTTACACTTACCGCTTTATCTCCTGAAATGCAAATTACCGATTATGATACATTGCGACTTTATGATTTTCTTTCGACATTTCGTGATATCAGGTATGAATCAATTATAACTGACACAATACTTCATAACAAAGATTCAATTGTTGCCACAATCCCTTTTCACATACTTACAGTTACTGATATGTCAGGAAAGAAAGCAATTGTAAAAACTTTCCATAAAAAACCGAACGAAGGAGAAACAGAACCCGATGGTTCAATTACCCTTTATGATAAAGACAGGCTCTATGCTTTGTTTAATAATGATAAAGATTTTGCCTTGATCCAGTTTTATGTTTTCGACAATATTTTAAGACCTTTGCCATATTTTATAAAGACTACAAAAGCTATAAGGGCACCTCTAAAAACCTCATCGTCATTGCGAACCATGAGGAACGAAACCTGCCTGCCGGAAGGCAAGCCCAACCGTCATTGCGAGGGCTTTTCGCCCGAAGCAATCTCATTATCGCACCGTGAGTGAGATTGCTTCGTTCCTCGCAATGACGCATCAAACAAACCTCGCAATAACGTTCTAATTGAGTTTTTAGAAATTCCTATAAGAACGATCGCAAAATAAATATTTCAAAAAAAGACTGCCGTTTTCATAAAAAAGCTATCTTTGTAAATAATTTGTAAACCCAATTAATATGAAATTTATTGTTTCCAGTACATTACTGCTAAAGCAACTTCAAGCTATCGGCGGTGTTATTAATAGCAGCAACACCCTGCCCATTCTCGACAATTTTCTTTTCGAACTTGACAAAGACGGGCTCACAATATCAGCTTCCGATCTTGAAACTACGATGACAGCTAAAGTGGCTGTTGCAAAAGCTGAAAAAACAGGGAGCATAGCGATTCCTGCAAAGATACTGCTTGATACCCTGAAAACCTTTTCGGATATTCCAATCACATTTACTATTGAATCAAAAACAACTTATGCGATTGAAATTTCTGCCGGGGAAGGTAAATACAAGCTTACCGGACATAATGCCGATGAATTTCCAAAAACACCTACGCTTGAAAGTTTTTCTTTAGTTGAAATCGGATCTGAAGTGTTGGCGAAAGCAATTAGCAAATCTCTTTTCGCAACCGGAAATGACGAACTTAGACCGGTAATGTCAGGTGTATTTTGCCAGCTTTCACCCGAAAACATAACTTTTGTTGCAACTGATGCGCATAAATTAGTGCGTTACCGAAGGACTGATGCAAAATCGAAAGAGGTTTCGTCTTTCATACTTCCCAAGAAACCGCTAAACCTGCTCAAAAACTTACTTTTGTACGATGAAAGTAAAATAAAGATCGAGTACAACAATACTAATGC
>JBBAAT010000124.1:0-7935 GCA_041658145.1 Bacteroidales bacterium
AAGCTGTGATGATTTGGTTTTCGATTGATAAAAGCAAAAGTTTTTTACACAGAATCAGGTGGGACAGGTGCTTTAAGTCAATAAAATGAAATATACTTTAAATGGTTATATTGTTTAATGGTTTAATTGTTATTTTATTAATTGCCAATGCCATCAAAAATTTAGGGATATTCGTTAAAGCCATAACTATCTGGTTATTAACAATTTATGTTAATAACTTTTGAAATAAAAACCCCGAAAGGAGCTAAAAAGGTGCTAATTTCGGGGTAATTTATTTTCATAGCATGGCAAAAATAATAAAATTACCAAACAAAATACGGTGTCAGGAAATAGAGTTTTCAACACCTCATGCACAAGCAGAACAATACTGGAATTTTTTTTTAACGACAGAACTTGGTGGAATTTATCAGGTAATCCCATGGGAAGCTTTGTGTAAACATTTTCGTCCTGAACGTCAAGAAAACAGAGGCAAAAAGCCAGAGTTTGAACTACAGGGCAAGATAGCTCTGCAGTTTTTAAAGCCGCATAGTGGATTAAGCGATGAACAGTTGATGGAAAGGTTGTCGAGTGATTATGTTTATCAGTTTTTCTGTGGTGTTTATTATAGACCAGGAGATAAAATTCCCGGATTCAAAATCATCAGTGATATCCGATGTGAACTCGCAGGGCGTTTAAAAACAGGAGATTTACAAAAAATCATAGCCGATTACTGGAAGCCATATATGAAAGACACTCATGTTATGTTAACCGATGCCACCTGCTATGAAAGTTATATCCGTTATCCGACGGACGTAAAGTTGTTGTGGGAAAGCTGCGAGTGGACTTATGAACAGATGAAACGAGTGAATAAATACATGAAAGGACGTATGCCTCGCTCCAAATATGCGGAGATAAAAGACAGGTGTCTTGGCTACCAGCGTAGCAAAAAGAAAAAATGGAAAGCAACACAAAAACTTATAGGGAGTTTGTTATACCTGCTCAATAAGATAAATATGCAATTGGATGAAATGGAAGAAATATCTACAAGCAAAATAATTTATACAAAACAATACAAAAACCGAAGAAGGACAATAAAAAAGGTTTACGTTCAGCAAAAAAAGTTACATGAAACAGGAGAACGAAGTGAAGGAATGATAGTGAGCATAGACAAGTCATACCTTCGCCCTATTGTTCGCGGAAAAGAAACCAAGAGAGTAGAATTCGGAGCAAAAGTAAACATGATTCAAGTGGATGGAATAAATTTCATTGAACACTACAATTATAATGCTTTCAACGAGGGAATACGTCTAATCTCATCAATACGTTTACACAGAAGTCTTTTTGGAAAATGTACCCATGTTGGAGCAGATAAAATTTATGCAACCAATAAAAACCGTAACTACTGCACAAAAAATAAAATTGTAACAAACTTTATCCCCAAAGGTAAAATCGCTCAACAATATCAAGCAGAAACAAGAAAGATAAAAAGCCTGTTATCTAAAGAAAGGGCAACCCGCATGGAAGGAAGCTTTGGTACTGAAAAAAATCACTATACGCTCAGCAAAGTAAAAGCACGATTAGGAACTACTGAAAAACTCTGGATTTTTTTCGGTGTACACACGGCCAATGCTGTTCGCATTGCACAACGAATGGCGCTGGAAAAACAAAAACAAAAGCAGGCAGCCTGATCCGGATAGTTCATTAGAAAAAAACTTTCTTAATGGGAAAGTTATGTCCGGATGGTTCTATTTTCAACGGTTTTCAACATTTTTGGTTGAAAAAATCTTATAACTTCCCATAAAAATAAAAAAGCCAGATCAATTTTATCGGATCCAGCTTAAAAATTATTTTTTAAACGAATATCCCAAATTTATTTACAACAATTTAACAATATAGCAATTTAACCCATTTATTTCAATAGAAGTATAATTTGTAACAGTTTACAATACATTTTCAAATAATATATACAGCATCAATTATTTTTTAGGCATTTTATAACCTCTCTGCTTAGCCATTTCTTCAAGGCGTTTCTGGAAACCCGATTTCTTTTTCGTATCCGGTTTTTTTCTGTTTTCCTGAATTTTTAAGTGGATGGCTTCTTCGTCCACAAAGCGCTTTATGATCCACATCTGCAGGAATGTCAGCATGTTGGCAAGGAAGTAGTAATAACTCAATCCTGCTGAGAAATTGTTGAAAAATCCAAGGAACATTACAGGCATGAGATACATCATAACCTTCATACCCGGCATCTGCTGCTGGTTTCCCATAAGTTGGTAATTGACCTTAGTATAAATGATAGTACTCGCAGTCATAAGCAATGTAAAAAGGCTCACATGATCCCCGTAAAACGGAATATTAAAGCCAAGGTTAAGAATGGAATCATACGTGGAAAGATCATCCGCCCATAGAAAACCTTGCTGTCTTAATTCGATAGATGCCGGAAAAAACCTGTATAATGCAATAAGGATAGGCATCTGGAGTAACATAGGTACGCATCCTGCCAGCGGATTTACACCGGCTTTTTTGTAAAGCGCCATAGTGGCCTGCTGCCGTTCCATGGCTTTTTCTTTCGGAATTTTTTTATTGATCTCATCAATCTCGGGCTTCAGCACGCGCATTTTAGCAGACGACATATAGGTTTTATATGCAATCGGGAACAAAACAATTTTCAGAAGAATAGTCAGAATTAAAATAATAATCCCATAATTCATTCCAGTACTTTCAAGCCGGTTAAATACAGGAATAACTGCAAACCTGTTTATCCAGCCCAAAATGTAAGGAGAACTCCATCCAAGCGGAATCTGATGTTCCAGATCAAGTTTGTATTTTCTTAGCGTTTTGTAATGGTTCGGACCAAAATACATGCGCATAGGAAAACTTTGTTTTGTGTTTTCGTCAAAGGGAACCGTGATCTGTGCAAAACATGTTTCAACTTCTTTCGTGGCGGTATCATTTACCAAAGTGCTTACTTCGGCATTCGTAAAGCCTTTGTCAGCAATCAATACTGAACTAAAGAACTGTTGTTTAAACCCGATCCAACTAACTTTGGTTTGCAATTTCTTTTTTTCATTGTTTTTGCCTTCAGTAAGGTAATCCACATCATCATCTAAAAATTTATAATATATAGTTGAAGCCATGCGTTCGGCCTTTATGTCTTTTTCCTGTGGCTTCAGATTCATCTTCCAATCAAGTCCTATATAATTAGTGTTTTCATTTAGAAGATCCTGCAAACCTATAAAGCTGACCTGCATCTTCATCATATAATCATTGCCATAAATGGTATACAATATCTCAATGTATTTATTTTTCTGTGGGTTAAATGCGGAATCAGGATACAAACGCATGGCAAACCGCAATGAATCCGAACCTTTCAGGCTGATGCTGTCTTTTCCTTGAAACCTGGCGTCAGTCATTACAGGAGTGAAATATAAATAGTTTGTTATGACCTGTCTTTTTTGTGAAAATAAATTAAACCCGAACAATGTGGAATCGCCGTTCATCAGCACCAATGGCTTGTTATCATAAGTATGATATTTTTTTAGCTGAACATAATAAACACGTCCGCCAAGATTCGAGAAACGAAATTTTGTAACTTCGTTTTCTATAGTGATAATTTTTTTAGATCCATCAGCCGAACCTGAAAACATGCCATAATCAGCAGGTTCCAGTGTGTGGGTTGCGGTATCTCCCTTTACGTTGTCCTTCTTTATGGATTTCGTAGTATCTGTTTTTTGTGACTCAACAGTTTTTGCGGCTAATGCAATAGTATCCTGTATTTTCTTTTCTTCTTTATACGCTCTTTCTGTAGAATCCTTTTTATGCTGCGCTTTCTGCGGTTCTTCTTTTGAAGGGGGATTCATAATGCTGAAAATAACCAATATCCCTGCAATCAGCAAAAATCCGATAATTGTATTTTTATTCATCTGTATTAATTATTAAATTTTCTTTACTGTTCAAGTTATCTAAGAATTCCTGCCTACCGTCAGGCAGGTCTGATATTCCATTTTATACCAAACCAAATCTGGTTTTAGGTTGATCCCGAGTACTCGGGAGAGCGGCTGGTTTGGGTGTAGGTCTTTGGTTGTAAGGAAATACCATCAACCAATTACTATTGACCAGACCAGCAGCCCAACCCATTAACTCAATACCCGAACAGTAACTTATTTTAAGTGGGCAAAGATAATGGATTATTTCTCAATGATTACAAACTCTGTTCTCCTGTTTTTTGCCCGTCCTTGCTCGGTATTGTTTGATGCAATAGGTTTAGTGAGGCCAAATCCTTTATACGACAAGCGGGAAACATCAACCCCTTTCATAATAAGGTAATCATAAACTTCCTTAGCCCTGTTTTCTGAAAGTTTCATATTAAAATCAGCATCACTGGTATTGTCAGTATGTCCATATATAGCAACTTTCATGGAAGGATGATCATTAAGGAAATCAATAAAACCATCTATTATACGTTTGCTATCCTCTGTTAAATCGTATTTCCCATAAGCAAAATAAATATCATTGAGACGGTATGCCTGGCCAACCTGAATTGGTTTTATTTCAAAGTCGACTTTTACTTTTGTCGATTCTTTGCTAAAGACAGAATCTTCTTTGGAAATATATTTGGATGTATAAGCATAATCTTTCTTCTTTACCGTAAGTATATAGTCATTTCTAAACAAAGTAGCTAATACATACTCCCCTGTCGTAGAATCCACGGGAATCTCAATCACCTTTTTCGTTTCGATATTTTTTAATTCAACTTTTGCTGTAACAGGTTCATTATTCTGTTCATCCTTTACATTTCCTTTTATAAATAGAACCGTATCGGGACGTGCTTCGGGGTAGAGGTCGAAATTATATATATCCCATCCTCCAGTCCCACTGTATTTATTCGAGGCAAAATATCCGTAATGTCCGTCAGTGCTAACAATAAAGCCAACATCATCAGCTTCTGTGTTGATAGGGTAACCAATATTTTTGGGTTTTCCGAACTTACCGTCCGGCCCTTTTTTAACAAAAAAAATGTCATAGCCTCCAAGCCCTGACCATCCTGCTGAAGAAAAATAAAGTGTCTGGTTATCAGTATGAATATATGGTGTTTTTTCGTTCCCCTGAGAATTAATATTTGGCCCTAAATTTTCAGGGACAGTCCACTCACCGCTTGTATCTTTTTCAGTTTTATAAATATCATAGCCTCCATAGCCACCAGACCTGTCACTGATAAAGTAAAGTGTTTTACCATCGGATGATATGGATGGTTGCGACTCCCATGTATTTTCCACATTGACCTTTGTACCAAGATTTTTTATTTCAGACCAGGAATCGTTTTTCCTTTCTGATTTGCATATATCGCAGTTATAATAACCAGTGCTTTTAATATAATCGCAATAAACAAAATATAATATTTTATTATCAATGGTAATCGATGCTGCTCCCTGGTTTTCGGTGGTATTAAAGGGATAAGGCATTTCTTTTCCGGCATCAAAATCACCATTGGCATCGCGCTCACTGTACATGAACTTCTCACGGAATTTATCTTGAACATAGAATACGTTTTTAGATTTCTCCAACTTTACTTTCCTGACGAAAAGCGCCATTTCATTATCCGGTGAAATAAGAGGAAGGTATTCGTCAAGAGGAGTCGAAATTCCTTTCACATAAACAGGGTTAAAAGGAACTGCCTTTGATTTCAGATGTTTCAGAGTTTTTGTATAAACTACTATACTGTCAGCATGATTGTAATCCTCAGTTTTTTTTATCTTATCAGTATCCTTGATAAATTCACTCATATAATAACAGGCAGAATCGTATTTTTCATCCTCAAGGTAAATGTCACCTAAATAATAATATATGTAAATATCATACGTAGGGCATAATTCAGCTACTTTTCTAAAATATCTCTTCACAGAAGCAAGATTCATGGAGTTTTTCCGGAGATAAATTTTTCCCATAGCATAGTATGCATCCACAAATTCAGGTTCAATATCAATTGTCTCTTTGAAAAGTTTAGCTGCAGCAAGGTAATCCCCTGCTTTCATTTTATTCACTCCCTTATTGAATACTTTTTCAGCATGTTTATTTTTTACTCTGCAAGGATCTTCCTCATCCTGGCAGTATACTTTGAAGTAAAAGGAAATTAAGACAAGCAGAAAAAAAAAGAATTTACATAACATATATAGATGACTATTTAGAGTCTGTATATAAAGTCGTCATTGCGAGGGCTTTTCGCCCGAAGCAATCTCATTATCGCACCGTGAGTGAGATTGCTTCGTTCCTCGCAATGACGTTTTGTATTGACTTTATGGACAAACACTATTTATATTTCTAATGATCAGGGAAATTATTTTAATGTCTTTAACCTTAACAGATGATCCGTAATTATCAGCGCTGTCATGGCTTCCACCACAGGCACAGCTCTTGGAACAAGGCATACATCGTGCCTCCCTTTAACGGAAATTTCGGTTTCATTCCCTTTTACATCAACTGTTTTTTGCTTTTTAATAATGGATGAAACAGGTTTAAATGCAACATTAAAATATATATTTTCACCATTGCTTATGCCACCTTGTATCCCTCCGGAATTGTTAGATGCAAAGGCTATTTTGTTATCCTGATTCTTAAAAGAATCATTATGTTCTGAGCCTTTCATTGCAGCAGAGTCAAACCCTTTGCCATATTCAAAACCCTTTGCAGCAGGTATGCTTAACATAGCTTTTGCAAGATCAGCCTGCAACTTATCAAACACCGGTTCTCCAAGTCCGGAAGGGCAACCCTGAACAAAACAAGAAACGATACCACCTGTTGAATCACCTTCTTTCTGCAACTGTTTAAGCAATTTCTGCATCTGAATAGAAACGGCTTTGTCCGGACACCGGAGAATATCTTGTTCTACTGCAGAAGCATCAACGACACTATAATTTTGATCTAACGCAATATTACCAATCCGGGAAACAAAAGCAGTAATAGTAATTCCATCCTTTAGCAATATCAGTTTTGCAAGCGTCCCCGCAACCACTCTGGTGGCAGTTTCGCGCGCTGATGCCCTCCCTCCGCCTCTATGGTCTCTGGAACCATATTTCTGCAAATAGGTGTAATCTGCATGCGAAGGGCGCAACACATCTTTCAGTTCATTATAATCAGATGAAATGGTATCTGTATTTTTGATATTAAAAGCAATCGGAGTACCAGTAGTTTTTCCCTCGAAAATTCCCGATAAAAATTCAACTTTATCTTCTTCTGTTCGCGAACTTGAAATGCCCGTTTTACCAGGGCTGCGGCGATTCATTTCGCTTGCAATAAATTCTTCGTCCACAAAAATTCCCGGAGGGCAGCCGTCAATAACGCCGCCAATCGCAATTCCGTGCGATTCGCCGAATGTAGTAAGTTTAAATATTTGTCCGATTGAGTTTCCAGCCATACATGACAAAAGTAGCAAAAATTTAGTTTGCCGACGCTATCAGGTTAACAAAAAAGGTTACTGTTTGGGTCATTGGTCTTGGCTGCCAGTTTGGTTTTTTGTTAATAGTCTTTGGGATTTGAAAACCATAAACCAAGACTAACGACTAAACCGGCTGCTCTGACCATAAACCATAAACCCGAATAGTTACAGATTATTCAATAACTACTTTTTTATTAATGGTTTCGTCTGATGTAATAATACGCAGATTATAAATTCCTTTTGCCAGAAGTGACACATCAAAGTCTTTGGTATATATACCGCTGGAAATATTAACTTTCTCCGAACAGGCTACCTGTCCATTTATATTAATTAAATCAACCTGCGCATCACTCACTCCAATGATATCAAAAGAGACATGCAGCTTATCATTAACCGGATTCGGATAAACAGACAGTCCTTTCACGGTATTAAAATCTTCCAGTCCGGAAGGGGTGGAAGTGTAATACGCCGTCCATCCGGCAGCAGTTATGGATGAATTGCATACAAAGTATATAAGCATTTTT
>JBBAAT010000125.1:0-7910 GCA_041658145.1 Bacteroidales bacterium
AGATGAACATCCATCGAAGTATCGCTGTATGCTCTCTTTCGGTTGGGACAAAGATATAAAAAATAATTGCAATTTTGTTTGGATTTTAAGACAGTACCTTGTGAGGAAGCGGCTGTGTCGAAGAGTGGCTATGTATTGGTCGGGCTTCGACACGTCCCGAAAATGGGACGGCTCTGCCTGACCGCTAAATTTAGTGATCATTTATTATTTTGCGTAACATCAGTTATTAGCGAAGTTATATCTTTTTCAGAGGCTGAAATAATTCCTTTTTCAGTTATGATGCCCGTAATAAATTCCGCAGGAGTAACATCAAAAGCAGGATTTATTGCATTGGAGCCGGGAGAACAAACGAGAATTTCCACAAGATTTCCATTTTTATCCAGGCCTGTTTGGTAAAGCACTTCCTCTTCACTCCGGTGTTCTATTGGTATATCCTTTCCCATCGGGCAATTCAGGTCAATGGTGGAAGTGGGCGCTGCCACATAAAATGGTATTCGAAAATGTTTTGCCACAATTGCTTTTTCAAGAGTCCCGATTTTATTAGCGGTATCGCCATTCCGGGCGATCCTGTCCGCCCCTGTAATGATCATATTCACTTTTCCCTGCGACATCAGGAAAGCGCCTGCATTATCAGGAATTATGGCATGAGGAACGTTTTCATTTTTTAATTCCCATGCTGTAAGCCGTGCTCCCTGGCTTCGGGGACGTGTTTCGTCAACATATACAAATATCTTTTTCCCGGTGTGGTGCGCTGTGTATATGGGTGAAAGCGCTGTTCCGTAATCGACAAATGCAAGCCAGCCGGCATTGCAGTGAGTAAGAATATTAAAACCATCTTTTATCAAAGTATTACCGTACTCCCCTATTTTCCTGCTTGCTAAAGCATCTTCATCTGCTACCTTTTTTGCTTCTGCAACTGCCTTTTCTTTTGATATACATGCTGCATTATAAACTCTTTCTACAGCATAAAAAAGATTCTGGGCAGTGGGGCGAGCGCTTTCAATTTCGGATTTTGCCTGCGAAATAAATTCTGAATATTTATTTTCCGGCGCTTCCATGGATGCCTGCGCCATTGCATAACCGGCAGTAGTGCCTAAAGCTCCGGCTCCACGCACGATCATGGTTTTTATTGCACCACAGGTATCCTTGTATGTTTTTGCATGGTAAATGTGAAATTCAAACGGGAGCAGGTTTTGTTCGATCATACATACGTCATTTCCTTCTATCCAGACAGTCCGGTATTGTTTGTTATTTACTTTCATTGAAATTAAATTTTCATAATTTAATCTGTGTAATCTGTGGCGTTTTATTTTTTCTCAAATTTAACTGATTTTTTAAGATTCATTGGCTAAACATTATTATTATAACAAAAAAAAAGTAATTTTACTCAATTATAATTCAAAATTATTCTATTAATCAATCAACATAAATTATTCAAAATGAGAAATTTAAAAGCTTTATTATCAGGCATTGTCGCTATTTCATGCCTTTGGAGTTACTCTTATGGACAAAAAGGAACGTTAAATCTTAAGGACACTCTTCCTGTTGATCCTAATGTAGTGATTGGTAAACTCGACAACGGACTTACATATTACATCCGCAAAAACAAAAAACCCGAAAACCGCGTTGAACTTCGTCTTGCTGTTAATGCAGGTTCCGTACTCGAAAATAAAAGCCAGCAGGGGCTTGCGCATTTTACCGAGCACATGTGTTTTAATGGCACAAAGACATTTCCCGGAAATAAAATGATAGATTATTTACAGAAATATGGGATTGCTTTTGGAGGGGACCTTAATGCTTACACTGGCTTTGACCAAACCGTTTACATGCTTAAACTTCCTGTGGATAATAAAAACCTTCTTGATACAGGAATACAGATAATTGAAGACTATGCTCACAATGTAACATTTGATGATAAAGAAATTGATAAAGAAAGAGGCGTTATTATCGAAGAATGGCGACTTGGGCTTGGAGCGGATGACAGAATGATGAAAAAATGGTTCCCCGTTGCATTTAAAAATTCGCTGTATGCTGAACGTCTCCCAATAGGCGATATAGATGTTATTAAAACTTTTCCTTTCGATACTTTGCGGGCTTTTTATAAATCATGGTATCGTCCAAATCTGCAAGCAGTGGCAATAGTAGGAGATATTGATGTTAAAGAAATGGAAGCACAGATAAAACAACATTTCGCAAACATTAAGAATCCTGCTAATCCACGCCCAAGATTAAATATTGAAATCCCTGACAATAAAGAACCTCTTATCAGCATTGTAACTGATAAGGAAGCGACCGGCACAATGATTTTGCTTGTTTATAAACATAAAGCTAAAATAAATTATACCGTTGAAGATTATAAAGAAATTCTTACCAGAAATCTTTTTAACGAAATGTTAAACGCGCGTTTTACCGAAATTACCGTTCAACCAAATGCGCCTTTCATTATGGCTCAAAGTGATTATGGCAACTTCCTTGCCCGCTCTACTGATGCATATCAACTTTATGCTTTTCCTAAAGAAAATCAAATTGAAAAAGCATTTGAGACTTTATTAATAGAAAATGAAAGGGTTAAACAATTTGGCTTTACTGCAACAGAATTTGAACGGATGAAAGACCAGATACTTAATGACTATGAAAAAGCATCTAAAGAATTTGACAAAACCGAATCAAACACACTTGTTAATGAATATGTAGATAATTTTTTAAATAAAGAACCTATTCCCGGTGCAAGAAACGAATTTAAGCTTGCTAAAAAACTTTTTCCCGAAATTACCCTTCAGGAAGTGAATGCTCTTGCTGCAAAATGGATTACCGACGAAAATATAGCAATTGTAATTACTGCTCCCGAAAAAGACGGTAATAAAATGCCTGCCGAAAAACAATTAACTGATATTATTGCAAGCGCTAAAAAAGCTGTGATAACTGCTTACGTTGATAAATTTAAAACAGAACCATTAGTTAAAGAAGACCTTAAAGGCAGTAAAGTTATTTCTAAAAAAGAAAATAAAGATTTAGGATTCACAGAGCTTACTTTCGGAAACGGCGTTAAAGCAATAATTAAAAAGACTGATTTCAAAAACGATGAAATATTGATTAAAGCATACAGTCCCGGCGGATTATCATTGTATCCTGATCAGGATTATATATCTGCACATTTTGCAAGTGATGTTATCAACGAAAGCGGAGTCGGCAATTTTGACAATACGGAGCTTGAAAAGAAATTAAAAGGTAAAGAAATAGAAATAGGACCTTATATTGATGATTTAAAAGAAGGATTCACAGGCAAATGCAGTCCTAAAGATTTTGAAACTCTTTTACAATTAACGTATTTATATTGCAAAGAACCGCGTAAAGATACCGCAGCTTTTGACGCATTTATGCAGAAAATGAAAACACAGTTGAAATTTTTAGGTTCGAGTCCTATTTATGCATTTTATGATACACTGATTAAAACTTCGGTAAGCAACAGTCCCCGTGTAGTGGTTATCCCGAACGAAAAACAGTTAAACCAGGTAAATCTTGATATAGCATATAACATTTACAAAGAGAGATTTAGCAATGTCAACGATTTAAAATTCTTTATAGTTGGAAATATTGATGCTGATTCCATTACTCCTGTTTTGGAAAAATATCTCGGAAGCCTTCCCGGAACAGCAAAACCTGAAAATTGGCTTGATAAAAATCCAAAATTCCCTGCCGGTATCACAGATTTTGAGATTAAAAAAGGTAGTGAACCCCAAAGTATGGTTGGAATTATCCTTGATGAAAAATTTGAATGGAACGACAAAAACCGTATTTGCCTGAAGATGTCTAAAGAAATTATAAGCATAAAACTTATTGAAGTTATTCGTGAAGAATTAAGCGGGGTTTATTCTCCGCAGGTTCAGGTACAATTTGATCAATATCCAACTTCCGAATTTTCGCTTATGGTTATGTTTGGCTGCTCGCCAAAAAATACCGATAAACTTACAAAAGCTGTGTTAAAGATTATCAAAAGCATACGCGATAAAGGTCCTATGGAAACAGATTTAAACAAAACCAAAGAAACGCTTATTCGTGAAAGAGAAGTTGATATGAAAACAAACAAATTCTGGTCAGACAGGCTTGAATCTTTTTATTTTAACAATGATGATGTAAGTATGATTACCGATTACAATAATAAAATTAATGCAATAACATTAAAAGATATTCAGGATTTTGCAGCAAAATACTTTTTAAAAGACCATTATGTACGGGTAGTTCTGAAACCTGGAAAGAAAAAGTAATTAGTTAGAGTTTGTATTTAATGTACAATATTTTGAATAATGAATATCGATTAACGCCCTGCCTACCGGCAGGCAGGCAATGCAAGCAATGCATGAACGTTAGGGGTTATTTATGAAAAGACAATTATATATATTAATAATAGCATTGATTTTTGTTTGTTGCAATAAAACAGAGAAAAAGCCGATTGAAAACCTATTTTCATATAAAGTGACTGCAAGGAAAATTGGACATATTAAACAAGATACCTTTACAATTGATAAAATAAAACACCACAACAATAAAGACACTTTAATTGCGACACAAGATTTTGAATTAAATGGAAGAAATCATTTAATAAAAATGTATTTCTGCAACTATTGGACTATTGATGGAGAGGAAATATCTTATGAGTTAGATGATCTCGGAATAATTTATTCGCGTAGTACGACATGGCCTTCATGCATTAGACTTAAAAGCAATAATGACAGCATTAACTTAGTAATTGATGCTGCTCTTGAAAACATAATACTTTATTCAAAATTAAGATGCATTGATATGGATAAGATGTTTAAAAATACTATTAAGTTTGTGGAACCAAAGGTAGATTAAACAACCTCTAACTTTGTATTGCTTCAATGGCTTTGTTGCTAAAGCAAATAGAAAAGAGCAAATAGATAATGGAAAATTGAAAGGAGTGAGTTTGTTCTTCAATTTAATATTTGCTATTTACTATCATCTATTTTCTATTATATTTGGTGAATAAGTTTGTGAAAGATTGAGTTTATCTGACAGTCCGCCAATGCAAGCAATGCTGGTTAATTATATGCAACCAATAGAATAGACTATAATGTCATTTAAAATAATTGAAATTAAAAGTGCAGAGTCAGCACATTAAACTCTGACAACAATAAAATGAAAACGAAATTGTTATTGGTGACAGGAATTTTACTATTGGCTTTTATCACAAAAGCACAAGTTTGGACTTCTGTTGGAAATGGTACGAATGGACGTATTGGTGCATTAGCAGTTTATAATTCCGAACTATATGCTGGTGGATTTTTCTACAACTTAGCAGATAGTACTTGGGACGTTTTAAAATGGAATGGTACAACTTGGTCAAGTGCTAAAAGAAAAATTAGTCATAATGTTTATGCATTTGCTGTTTTTAATTCCGAACTTTATGCCGGAGGTCATAAAATCTCTACTGATACTCTAGGTTTATCTACTATTTCCAGATGGAATGGAGCAAATTGGTCACCTTGCGGCACAGGAACAAATAATATCCCTTCATATATAGATGCATTAGTAGTATATAATAATGAACTATATGCAGGTGGAATGTTCTCTTCAATAAACGGTATTCCAGCATACAATATAGCAAAATGGGACGGAACAACGTGGTCAGCACTTGGTGCTGGTGTGAATAATACTGTTACTTCATTGACAGTTTACAATGGAGAATTATATGTCGGTGGTGGTTTTACAACAGCAGGTGGTTCCCCTGCTAATAATATTGCAAAATGGAATGGGACAACGTGGTCAACAGTTGGAACGGGTATGAACACTGGAATTTCTGCATTGACAGTTTATAATGGAGAATTAGTTGCAGGTGGTAATTTTACAACAGCAGGAGGTAATCCTGCAAATAGAATTGCGATATGGAATGGAACGACTTGGTCAGCGTTAAGTTCTGGAATGGATAATTTGGTTGATGCATTAGCTGTTTATAATGGTGATCTTTACGCAGGAGGAAGTTTCATTATAGCTGGGAGTTCTTCTGCAAATCATGTTGCAAAATGGGATGGAACAAGTTGGTTTGCTTTGGGGACAGGAATGAATGATGATGTTTGGACATTAGGAATTTATAATTCCGAACTTTATGCAGGAGGAATATTTACAACAGCAGACGGCAATATTGCTAATTATATTGCAAAATTCAATGGAGGGAATGGTATAAAAGAAACTACCAATAATAATGAAATAAATATTTTCCCAAATCCTGCTTCTGACTTTGTTACATTGAGTTTAAAAAATAGTAACAATGATGACCTTTCATTAAATATTTATAATGTTATCGGGCTATTGGTCAGATCGGAAATATTGAAACAAAACGACAGACAAATTTATATTGGAGATTTATGTAACGGAGTTTATTTGATAACAATTAAATCAAATGACTTTACAGAAAACCAAAGACTAATAATTCAAAGATAATATTGGCTGCATAGAAATCGCATTGTTTCAATGGCTCTATTGCTAAAGCAAATAGAAAAGAGTAAATAGATAATAGAAAAAAGATAATTGCAAAAGGTGAGTTTGTTCTTCAATTTAATATTTGCTATTTACTATCATCTATTTTCTATTATATTTGGTGAATAAGTTTGTGAAAGATTGAATTTATCTGACAGTCCGCTACTTTAAACAATGCATGTTCGTTATCTAAGAGTGGCGCTGAAGCCAGCAAAGAAAAAGTAACAATTGAGATTACCACTCCGTTTCAGCTATTAGCACCATTATTTTTTCCAGTAAGGATCTCATTTTATCTGCAGTGGCGGAATGGTTGTTAACAATGATGCCGAAAATAAGCATCTTATTATTTTTATTGTAAACATATCCTGTATAGGCTCTCAATCCTCTCATGTATCCGCTTTTTGCCCTCAGGTTATTTTCCGCAATCGTACCTTTGAAAATTTTACTGATAGTGCCTGATCTGCCTGCAATAGGGAGAGTATGGTAAAATACAGTAAACATTGTATCAGTTAGATAAGCACGCATTATTTCGGCTAATTGACGAGGGGAAACACAATTTTTGGGCGAAAGTCCGCTGCCATCTTTCATGATAAAACCTTGCAAGTTAACTCCTTTCGACTTCCAAAATGCAGTAACAACTTGGGTTCCATTGTAAGTGGAACCGGTACCTGTTTTTTCGTAAGCTAATATTTTAATAATGTCTTCAGCGTATGTATTTATACTTTTCTGATTAGTGTAATATGCAATGGTATCCAACGGAGGGCTTTCCTGGGTGTAAAAAACAGTAATAGTCTTGTTCTTCGTTTTGCCCTGTTCTTTAAGTGTTTTAAAAGTAGTGGCAGAATCGGTAACAACGATACCGCTATCAGAAAGCGCTTTAAACAATGAATATGCGCAGAAAAAAGCTGGGTCAGGGAGAGATGTCCTTATAAGGAACTCTTTATTATTCCTTGGAATAATACCTTTAATCGTTCGTGTATTTTCATACGGACCTCCGAATACCCATGTATCTTCGGCTGTATATATTCCACCTGTTCTAACTTTGTTCTTTAAAGTGATATATGGAATAGGAGGATCCACTTCAACAATCCTGGCGCTGTCCTTATATTTTTTCCCGGGTTTAAAAATTATACGGAAAGCATTTTCATGGAAAGTGAGACCTGATGCGCCTGCCCCATAATAGTTTCCAAGATCACCGTAAACCCAGGAAGAAGGTGCGATGGTGTCGTCAAAAATACTTGCATCACCAACAACGGATCCATCTATCTTTTTTATTCCTTGTTTTCTGATATGAGTAATCCATCGCGGCAGAAGGTATTTCATGTCATTCATGGTGTCGATGCGGGGAGAGCCGAGGGTGGGATCCCCTCCGCCACGGATATAAAGATTACCGTGCAGAACGCCTTGTTTGTCAA
>JBBAAT010000126.1:0-7877 GCA_041658145.1 Bacteroidales bacterium
CTGATTCCATCTTTGTTCAAATTTTACCTTTGTTTCGTTGTACTTTGTCATATCATTTACCATTTTATCGGCTTCCTGAAAAATCCTAACGCCATCGTTAAAATACATTGCGCCTAAATTATATATGGCATCAAAAAAATCCGCTTTCAATTCTATGGCTTTTTTATATGCAGATTCTGCTTCTGTAAAATATAAACTCCTTTCCTTTTGTAATTTGGAAGTGTCATTTGCCAAAGCATCATAACTGGTTCCTATTGCATAATACAAATTCGGATTAGTCGGATCTTTTTGAATGGCAATCTCTAACAGGTCTTTTGCTTCTTTTGTTTTACCTGAAGAAAGATAAATATTGGTTTCCGCTATAATAAGGTTATAATTATCAGGATACAATTCCCTGCCTTTTTTAATTGTACTCAAAGCTTTAGCAGTATCTTTGTCATCTTTATAAATACTTGCTAAAGAGGAATATATAAGTGGTTGATGATAGTTTAACTTCACTAGTTTTTTATAATATTCTTTCGCTTTTGAGGGTATGTTTGCAAGTTCGGCGCATAATGCTGCATTATAGGTTGCCAAGGTATCGGCAAGTCCAAAAATTCCATTAATTATAGAAGTTTTATCGAAACTTGTCATAGCATCTTCGTACTTTTTCAGAGTATAAAGTTCTACACCTTTATTGTAGAATTGTTCACCGCATACATATAATTGAAATTTAATATCATCAAAATATTCTTTTTTGCTATCAAGTTCTATCGCTTTTTGATAAGAATCATAAGCAATTTGTAAAGCGTTTGAGTCAAGGTTTTTGTACTTATCCTCTTTGGAAAGAAGAATTTGCAAGTAAATATCGCCCCTGTATTTCCATGTTTTAGGCCAATCTTTCGTTGATGGATCTATAATGCAAGGATCGATAAAATTCCTTGCTTTGTCAAGAAATCCTTTATTAAGGCTGGAAACTGCACTTTGGAAACTAAGTTTTTGTGCATGGGCTATGTTTATTGAAAACACTATTGCCAGGAAAATCGCTGCTTTTTTCATTTTTTAAGATTTATATTATTTGAAACAAAACAAATTTTATTCTTCTTTATTTTCACCTCCGTTGTCGCCCGGGTTTTCTTCAAATTCGGAGTTTTCAACAATAATGTCAGAATTACTGATCATATTATTTTCTATAACATTTTCGTTTTCTCCGTTTCCATTACTATTAATCTTGTCTTCTTCAACCGGAGTAACCCAGGCAATAGAATCGTCATCTTTCATTTTAATCAGGCGTACTCCCTGGGTTGCACGACCCATAACCCGGAGCTGTTTAACTTCAATACGGATGATGATCCCCGATTTATTAATTATCATCAGGTCATCAGTATCCAGAACTTCTTTAATAGCAACTAATTTACCCGTTTTTTCAGTAACATTGATCGTTTTAACACCCTTGCCGCCACGATTTGTTACCCGGTAATCTTCTAGTTTGGATCGTTTTCCGTAACCATTTTCAGATACAACAAGTATGTCATATATATTATTTTCAATACATATCATTCCAATCACTTCGTCATCAGTGGCAGAAAGTCTTATTCCTCTAACGCCTGTAGCATTCCTACCCATTGGTCGAACAGTTTTTTCATTAAAACGTATCGCTCTTCCGGAATGTAGAGCAAGAAGTACTTCATTATTACCATTCGTAAGTTTTGCCTGAAGAAGTTGATCATCTTCTTTGATATTGATTGCATTGATACCATTTGCCCTTGGCCTTGAATAAGATTCCAGTGATGTTTTCTTTATCGTTCCTTTCTTAGTGCAAAGAATAATATAGTTATTATTAATATATTCTTCGTTATCTATGCTTTTTAAATTAATAAAAGCTTTCACTTTATCATCGGGGGGAATATTTATCATGTTCTGGATGGCTCTTCCTTTGGATGATTTTGTGCCTTCCGGAACTTCAAATACTCTCAGCCAGAAACATTTCCCCTTTTCGGTGAAAAACAACATATATTCGTGCATCGTTGCAATATACAGGTGTTCAATAAAGTCTTCATCCCTGATATCAGTTCCTTTCGAACCGCGCCCTCCCCTACCCTGAACCCTGTATTCGCTTAAGAGAGTTCTTTTTATATAACCCATGTGTGATATGGTAATAACGACGCTATCATCGGCAATTGTATCTTCTATTCTGAAATCCGTAGCGGAATATTTAATCTCAGTGCGGCGTTTATCAGCATATTTTTCTTTTATTTCAAGAAGTTCATCTTTAATAATCTTTTTGCAGAGATTATCGTCGGCAAGAATACTTTTAAAATATTCAATTTGTTTTATCAGTTCTTCATATTCTGATTTCAGCTTATCTCTTTCCAGGCTGGTTAAGCTTTGCAGGCGCATTGCAAGAATGGCTTTTGCCTGTATTTCGCTCAGGTTAAAGTTCAGCATCAGGCCGTTTTTAGCTTCATCAGGATTTTTTGATGCGCGAATCAAAGCAATCACTTCATCCAGATTATCAAGCGCAATAAGCAATCCTAATAAGACATGCGCTCTTTTTTCCGCTTCTGCAAGTTCATATTTTGTTCTGCGAATTACAACATCATGCCTGTGTTCCACAAAGTACAAAATGAGTTGCCTAAGGTTAAGCGTCATTGGCCTTCCTTTAACAAGGCAGACATTATTGACACTGAAAGAAGTTTGAAGCGCTGTGTTCTGATAAAGATTATTTAAAACGACATTAGTTACGGCGTCTTTCTTTAATTCATAAACTATCCTCATTCCGGTTCTATCGGATTCATCACGGATATCGGAAATACCTTCAATTTTTTTATCATTAATCAGGTCGGCAGTTTTCTTGATCATTTCAGCCTTGTTAACCTGGTATGGTATTGATGTAAAGATTATATTTTCTCTTCCTGAAGCCATTATTTCCACAGTAGATTCGCCTCTCATAACAATACGTCCTCTGCCAGTTTCAAATGCTTCGCGAACGCCATCATAACCATAAATGATACCGTATGTCGGGAAATCTGGCGCTTTCACAAATTTCATTAATTCGGATACTGTTATTTCAGGATTATCAATAAAAGCTATTGTTCCATCAATCACTTCACCAATATTATGAGGAGGCATGTTTGTAGCCATTCCAACGGCAATGCCTGATGCACCGTTTATTAACAGGTTTGGTATTCTGGATGGCATCACCTTCGGTTCCTGTAATGAGTCGTCAAAGTTGAGCTGAAAATCGACAGTATCTTTATCAAGATCAGCAACAATTTCTTCAGCGATCTTACGAAGCCTTGCTTCTGTATATCGCATGGCCGCAGGGCTATCGCCATCCACTGAGCCAAAGTTACCTTGCCCGTCAACAAGAGGGTATCTTAGCGACCATTCCTGAGCCATTCTAACCATGGCATCATAAACTGAGGTGTCACCATGAGGATGGTATTTTCCTAGTACCTCACCTACAATTCTAGCGGATTTTTTATATGTCCGGTTGGAAAGAAGCCCCAGGTCGAGCATTCCATATAAAACCCTCCGGTGAACAGGTTTAAGTCCGTCTCTGACATCCGGTAAGGCGCGTGATACAATGACCGACATCGAATAATCAATGTAAGCCGATTTCATTTGATCTTCAATGTTAATCTGAACGATTTTTTCTCCTTCTTCCATTTTTCTTATTTATATCAATCAAACACAATTTTTAATAAGTTTCAAAATATTTTACGAAAGTACAATTTTTTGCTAAAATGACCATAAAAATGCTAAGATTTTTTATTACTAACATGCTTGTGTTGAAAAATAATATACTGCAAAGAGAGTTTGCTCTATTTTTGTACATAAATTTGACGTTTTTATGTAAAATTTTGTTATCTTTGGATTATTATACTTTGAAAGGGATAAATTAGTACAAATGGGTATAGGGGAAATAAGGTATAAGGAAATAGGGAAATTCCACACGCCATATACCTTATATCCATATACCTTTATACCTTTTTTTGTATTCATAAAATGTATAAATTTATCCCGTTTTTAGTATAGAACTACATGAAATATGGAAGCTAAATTTTCGCAAAGGGTAAAAGATGTGATTTCTTACAGCCGTGAAGAGGCAATAAGATTACAGAATGATTATATAGGTGTAGAGCATCTTTTGCTTGGAATAATTCGCGAAGGAGAAGGACTTGCAATAAAAATAATGAATTATCTTGGTGTTAATCTTTTTACACTAAGAAAAGGCATCGAAATATCGTTGAAAAACAATGGTACGACATCCGGAAATATTGAAAATATTCCTTTAGTCAAGCAGGCTGAACGCATTTTAAAAATCACATACCTTGAAGCGAAAGTATTTAAAAGTGAGCTGATCGGCACAGAACATTTGCTTTTATCCATACTAAAAGATGAAGATAATATTGCAACCAAAACGTTGAACAGGCTTGGTGTTTCATATGAATCTGTAAGAAACGAATTGCAATCAATTTTGTCAGAGAATCACTATCCCGATGCAGTTGATAAATCAAGTAAACCAAGGGGTGAATTTTCACGTGGCAGCGCCGATGATGACGATGATATGGAAGATAAGGGAGGTAGTTTGGGAAGTACCGGCAGCAAAAAGCAGGGCGATTCAAAATCAAAAACTCCTGTACTGGATAATTTTGGAAGGGATTTAACTAAACTTGCTGAAGAAAATCGTTTAGACCCTGTTGTTGGCAGAGAAAAAGAACTTGAGCGTATTGCCCAGATATTAAGTCGCAGAAAAAAGAATAATCCTATACTGATCGGTGAACCAGGCGTTGGTAAATCAGCTATTGCTGAAGGTCTGGCGCTAAGAATAATTCAAAGAAGAGTATCGAGAGCGCTTTTCAATAAACGAATCGTAACTCTCGATATCGCCTCGTTGGTAGCAGGAACAAAGTACAGGGGTCAGTTTGAAGAAAGAATGAAGGCAGTTTTGAACGAACTGGAAAAGAATCCCGATGTTATACTTTTTATTGATGAAATTCATACTATTGTGGGGGCAGGTGGGGCATCCGGTTCGCTTGATGCCTCCAATATGTTTAAACCTGCCCTTGCCCGCGGTGAAATCCAATGCATTGGTGCAACCACTTTAGATGAGTACAGACAGTATATCGAAAAAGATGGCGCTTTAGAAAGAAGATTTCAGAAAATTCTTGTAGATCCTACAACATCTGAAGAAACCATCGATATTCTTAATAACATTAAAACACGGTATGAAGATCATCATCTGGTAATATATTCTGAAGAAGCTATAAAAGCGTGTGTTTCTCTTACTCAGCGATATATCAGCGATCGTTGCCTTCCCGACAAAGCTATTGATGCTTTGGATGAAGCAGGTTCCAGGGTTCATATTTCAAATATTCATGTACCCGTTGAAATCCTTAGTCTTGAAAATAAGATAGAGGAAGTGAAAAATGGAAAGACGAATGCTATTAAAAGTCAGAAATACGAGGAAGCTGCGAAATACCGTGATATGGAGAGAAAACTCCATGATGAATTAGGAAAAGAGAAACGCAGATGGGAAGAAGAATCCAAGATTAACAGGGAGATCGTAACCGAAGAAAATGTAGCTGAAGTAGTCGCAATGATGACAGGAATCCCTGTTCAACGTATTGCAAAGAATGAAGGCGAGAGATTGCTTAATATGGAACAAGAGCTTGGCGGATCAGTAATTGGTCAGGAAGAGCCGATTAAAAAAGTTGTTCGATGTATCAGGAGAAACCGTGCAGGTCTTAAAGATCCTAGTAAACCTATTGGTACATTTATTTTTCTTGGGCCTACAGGTGTTGGCAAAACATATCTGGCAAAGGTCCTTTCACGTTACTTGTTTGATTCGGACGATGCACTGATCCGCATTGATATGAGCGAATACATGGAAAAATTTGCTGTGTCAAGATTGATCGGCGCTCCTCCGGGATATGTGGGTTATGAAGAAGGCGGACAGCTTACTGAAAAAGTGAGAAGGAAACCTTACTCTGTTGTTTTACTTGATGAAATTGAAAAAGCTCATCCGGATGTATTTCATTTATTGCTGCAGGTTCTTGATGATGGTGTTTTAACGGATAGCCTTGGCAGACGTGTTGATTTTAAAAATTCGATCATCATTATGACATCGAATATCGGTTCTCGTCAATTGAAGGATTTCGGGCAAGGCGTTGGGTTTAGTACTTCCACCAAGCAAAACCATGTTGCCGATTTCGCCCGGGGTGTCATTGAAAATGCACTCAAAAAAGCCTTTGCCCCTGAATTCTTAAACAGGATAGACGATGTGGTGTTATTTGATTCATTAGAGCGCGAAAGTATTCACAAGATTATTGATATTGAGCTTGCCATCCTGCACAAGCGAATTCTTGGGATGGGTTACGAAATGGAAGTTTCTATTGAAGCCAAAGATTTTATTCTTGAGAAAGGATGGGATGCACAATTTGGCGCTCGCCCTTTAAAGCGTGCAATCCAGAAATACGTTGAAGATCCGCTTGCCGAGGAAATTATCAGAAGTAAAATTGCCGAAGGCGACATGATCAGTATTGGATATGATGTGAAAAAAGAAGAACTGCTTATAAAGATTGTTAAAGAGAAAAAGAATAATAAAGTAAAAAAAGCAGAAACGGAAACCGAGAATTAATGACTTTTAGTATTGAATGGAAAGAGGAGTTGAAATTTCAGCTCCTCTTTTTATATTAACCTCGAATTTTTTATCGCCAATACCGATTTGCTTTCAAAAGTATAATTTTAATTCACTACGTTTTTAAAATTATTTTGAAAGTCTATCGGCATTATATCGAGTAAGCGTTTAAATTCAATGTTATCTCTTTAAACGCAACTTGGTATAACCTGCTTGCAGCATGACATGGAGTGACCTGACATATATCAAAATTTTTAAAAAATCACATGGATAATAAAACACATTTTATGGTTAATAAGTTATTGAAAAGTTTTTTTGAAAAGAAAACTTTGAATTTAAAAAAGAATTACTATTGCATGTTTTTTAATAACATTTTATTATTAGTTAAACTAATACAAGAAAAAACAGTATTAACCATAAATAAAACAAATCAAAACTGAAGTGATGAAAAACCAAATTCACCGGGAACAGGAAAACTCAAAAAATGAAATTGTGCTCGATGAAGAGCCTCCAAGCCTCAAAAGTTTAACTGACTACAGGAAAGTTTCATTAATCAACCTGAAAAAAGAATTTTCAGAAGAAAAAAAACCAGAATTCACCACAATAAGTGAAACAAGCAAAAAATTCTTAAAAAAACATTACCCCTCCGTTAGCGAAACCGAATGGCTTGATTGGAAATGGCAGATCCGGAACAGCATTACATCAAAATCAAAACTTGAACAAATTATTCAGTTAAACTTTAAAGAAAGTTTTTTTTATCTTTTTAATAAAGGTTCTTTACCTCTTCGCATTACTCCTTATTATGCAAGCCTTCTTGATGATAAATCAAAAAATAATTCTTTAAGAAAATGTGTTGTCCCTGACGAAGGCGAATACATTCGCAGCGAAGGAGAAGATATTGATCCTCTTTGCGAAGAAAACGACAGCCCTCTGCCCAACATCATTCACAGGTATCCCGACAGAGTTTTGTTTCTTATTACAGATTTCTGTTCTACCTATTGCAGGTATTGCACACGTTCCAGAATGGTTGCAAAAGAAAAACCATTTCATTTTGGTAAGGCAGAACTTGAAAAAGCCTTTGAATATATTTCATTACATACGGAAATCAGAGATGTGTTGCTTTCTGGTGGCGACCCGCTTACCATAAGCGATAACCAACTTGATTTTATTCTGTCACGGCTCAGAAAAATTCCACATGTTGAGTTTATCCGTATTGGAACAAAAGTGCCGGTAGTATTACCTCAACGCGTTA
>JBBAAT010000127.1:0-7874 GCA_041658145.1 Bacteroidales bacterium
AAGGCTTTCAACGTATCTGGTGTGGTATTTACCTGATGTCCGTTAATAGTTGTTGTAACAACGGTATTTTCGGGATATGATAATTTTAATGCAGGATCTCCCAATAAAACAAAATTGCGAATATTTACAATAGATCCGTTATCAATCTTGGAAAGCCTGATAATATCGCCAAAACGGTAATATGCATTATCAACCGTTTTGAATGCAAATTCACAAAAACTTTTATTCAGGTTAAAGTTTGAATTGGAAAATGCAAGGCGTGTTGTTGTGAACAGAGCGATTCCGCCACCGTTTGGATTTAGAAGTACTTGTTCTCCTGCAGAATTTCTTGATGGATCGTCAAAGCGGCTGAAGTCACAAGTGGCAGTTACAAATGCAGGCATATTGGTAAGGTTTTTCCAGTTGTTAATATCGGACATCTGAAGTATTTTTTCCTCTGCCCAGCCTGTTTCTCCGCCATGCCCTGTATAGTTGATAAGAAGCGCCCCTTTCTGAACCCGCTCGTTTAGCGCTTTATTAACATCAGGATATGAAGTCCCATTGGGGCCGATAATCTGCATGTATGCATCGAGATAGATCTTATCAATATTTATATTATTATACATAGTATCTACAAATGTCGCAAGATGTTCGGCCTGCCCAATGTGCAGGTTGTTGTCTTCATCATCGGCAATAAAACATACCATGTTACGCCAATCACCCGGAATATCCTGTGTATAAGTTGTACAACCATTCACTTCTGTATAGGCGCTTTTTTTTATCAGATAGTATTCGATCTTATCAACAAGTGTTTTTGCTTCTTCAATTGATTTTGCAGGAAGCCTGCCAATACCAATGTCTAATGCGCCATTGGAATAATATCCCTCTGTTGAATCCAATAATCCGAAAAAGTCATCAGTAACATAAGATGAAACAGGCATTAAGGAATTTAAGGATTGGTACGCCGGGATGTAATTTGTGTTTTCTGCGATACGGTTTTTATAATCATACGATCCATCTCCGAACAGCAGCAGATATTTAGGAATATCATTATCCGATGAGGCTCTGTCGTATAACATCCTTATGAAATTCCTGATTGCTGAAACATCCTGTATCCCTGATGAGAATTCGTTATATATTTCCTGTGGTGTTACTACTATCGTGCTGAAATTGTCAAGCGCCAGATGGATATCGGCAAGGCGGTTCGCCTGTGAAATAAAATCAGGATGTGTGATAATGATCATATCTGTTTTACCCAAAGCATGCAGATTCTGATTCTGCACCGCTCCTTCAAACGAAGCTGTCAGAAACAATGAATTATCAAAAGCAATAAACTCCCGCAGGGAATCTGTCGGAACCCGAAAACACAGGTCAGATCCATTCAGGCTGTATTGTTGGTTTTTAATATTAAAAGGATTTGTGATGTCCCACAATTTAATGGAAGCGTTTGAATTGCTCATCCTGAATTCGGTAATGTTTCCGTTGCTAATACATCCGGTATTTCTAAAACGCATCTGATGACCTTTAAAATTAAGGTCGCGAACAACATTAATCTCAATAAAATTCAGCCAGCCGATCGAACCGGTGGTCATTTTATTTATTGTAATATTTACGTTAGAATCAATAGGGAAAAACCCCATTGTGTCTTCTGCAAACCTGGCATAATCGGCAGTGTATTGTCCGGGAATAGCAGAAACATTCAGGGTAAATGTATTCCCTCCGGTAAGGATGTTAAATTGAGTATCCGTTAAATTTCGTGCAGCAATATTGGCTCTTATAACAGCCCTTGAATGTATATCTATATCAGGAAAAGTATAATTAAAATTGTAAGAATCAGTGATGTCAAAATATTCGCCATACCATTCTTTCCCTGATTTTAAAAGGTTAACAGAATCTTTTTCGTGATAATCATAATCATTGAATTTTGTAATTATGTTTGTAGCCGGAAGACCCGATGAATTCTGCGATTGGATGCGTTTACCAGGTCCTTTGTCATAAGTCAGGAAATAACAGCTTTCATCCGAATAATAATTTATGGAATGTATAAATACTTTTCGGGTGGTATCGTAAGTCCACTCTACAGGCGATTTCCCATAGAACAAAATATAGTCCCCCTGATCAAAATGCCCGTCAGATTCACCTTCCACATATATGGCATTTTCCATAATGTCGTCATAATTGGATTCTGCATTACTTTCCGGCAGCATTTCCCCACCGTTTCCGTATATCCGAATGTTTTCAGGATCAATTGAGCTTGCATCAATGCCATGTTGAACAAGATCATAATATGTAATTTTATAAATGCCGTTGTTTTTTACTTTCAGTTTATACCATGTTCCGCTTGCCAGCGCTGAATTTTGAACATATTGATGTGCTGAATTATTTTTCGCTGGCGCACTGATTATTTCGTAATTCAGATTTGCTTTTATTACTTTTTCGATCTTTCCTGTAGCCGCATTTTTTCTTAACGGTAAAAAAGAAATCAATTCTGTCAGTGATTTTTTGCTAATTTCTTTTTCTGTTTTTGTATTTATTTCTGCAGGTATTTTGTCGGATATTGTATTTACGATTATTTCTTCTGTGGGTGTAAGAGCTATATATGAAATGTCAGAAAGTCCTGCATCCCTAATCTGTTCATCGTTTTTAAGAAGGATTTTTATTTTAAAAAATGGGACGCAGGGAAATTCTTCATTGTATCCTGCATTTTTGAAACAGAGGCTTTGTTTTTTCCCGGTATCCGAAAAGAATTGCATTTTAGGTTTTTCCCATGTCAGATCAATGGGAACAGTATTCTTTTGGGCAAAGCCGGATAAAAATGACAAAAGAAATAAGTATGTGAAGAATGATCTCATTTGGCAAAAAGATAGCAAATGTACATAAAATTTTCGTAAGTTCAAACTGATTTCAAAACATCAAGATATGTAACACAAACTCCGCAGGAGTTGAACATGAATAATCTGAATGTTCAACCCTTTCAGGGTTGTATGGCTCATTGCATTGTTTCCCCCAATTTCATTGGGGGTTATTAACATTAAATCCCTTCGGGATTTTAAAATCCTCTGAAATCAGTTTGAACTTACAAATTTTCCTGAATCTTGCACAAACTGAATAAATATACTTTGCACGGGATAAATTTGTGCATTTGAACAATATGGTATAGAGGTATAAGGTATAGGGGAATATATGAGATGGACATACTTATACCCTTATACCTTTATACCCTTATACCTTTTTTAGTAAATAAAATGCACGGTTTTATCCCTTTTCATGTATAATTCAAGAATTAACCCTGTTGGCTCGTTTGCTCCGCCTTGTGGTTGCACGCGCAAAACAACCCCAACCCCACAAACGGCAGGTTTCAAGTTCAAAGTTCAAAGTTTCAAGCCTGCCTACCAGCAAGGCAGGTTCAAAGTTTGGAGGTTTACAATGTGCTTGGAAAGAAAGTGTATCAGTCATCAGTCATTAGTCATAAAGCCTGCCCTGAGTCTATCGAAGGGTCATCAGTAAATCCACCAATGACCAATGCACCCCTGCCTGACTGCGTCACGCAGGCAGGAATGACTATTGACTTGAGTTCTCAACCGGCAGGAATTTATTTTTTACAAATTATAACAGAAAATAAAATCTATATAAATAAATTTATTATTAACTGATGTTACGCAAATAATCATAAGAATGATAATGACACCCAAATATAATATTTATAAATTTCGTTTTACTTTTCTTTGCCTTGACGCAAAGAAAAGTAACAAAAGAAAAGTCAAGACTTACAGATATTTTCTGTAAAAACTACGATTTGATTTTATCCCCGAAAAAGAACTCCTCATCCCGATGAAAAATCGTGATTCGTCAAACAGCTTTTTCTTAGCGCATGCCCCTCGCTCAAAATCAAATCTTGTTTTACAACGAAAATTTCTGAATGTCGAACTTATATTACAAATTCAACTTCCCTATTCCTGCAAAGCAGGAAAAGAGCGTTGGACTGAAAATCCGGCGAGGGCGTGCAAGCATGTGCGTATGCCAGCTTCGGATTTTCTTGATTCTTTTGTTTACTTTTCTGATCAAGCAGAAAAGTAAAAAAGAAAAAAATAATTTTCGGTTTGCGTAACATCATTTATTAACTAAAAACAAAAATCATGAAAACAAGTAAAACTTTACAAATGTTTATGTTTACCGCACTTGCGGTATTATTAAACCTTGGCTTTGCCAGCCAGGCTTTTGCGCAGCAGCAGGGATAACAGGAAAATAAGCAATAAAAAAAATTCCTCTTTCTTTTCAGTTTCAAAGTATTTTTTTATCTTTACATATAAATTGAAAACCATAAACTATGAGAAAACTTTTACTCATCTCTGTTATTTTATCTCTTAATATTTGCGGGGCTTTTTCACAAATTAATTTAGTTCCAAATTCTTCATTTGAAGAATATGATACTTGCCCGAATTATCATAGTCAAATAAATAGAGCGATAGGATGGGGTTCTTATCGGAATACTCCTGATTATTTTCATTCTTGTTCATCTTCAATTTATGTAACTGTTCCCAATAATGCTTGGGGTTTTCAGTATCCTACATCAATAGCTTGTAATGCTTATTGTGGATTATATACTTATGGATTGACTGGTGCAAATTGGCGAGAGTTTATTGGATATCAATTATTATCACAGATAAATATTGGGCAAAAATATTATGTTTCCTTTAAAGTGAGTTTGGGGGAGAAACAAAGCATCGCAACAAACAATTTGGGTGTTTTATTTTCAACTGTTGCTTTTGATATGGCAAATCCTGCTCCTATAATTAATTATGCACATGTTAATCAAACAAATATTATAATCGACACTACAAATTGGACGATAATTTCAGGAAGTTATACTCCTGACTCTTCTTATCAGTATATTATTATAGGAAATTTCTTTAATGATTCAAATACAAATATTATTGTGTTTGATTCTTCTGGTACAAGTGGTTCTTACTATTTTATCGACGATATTTGCGTTTCTCCAGATTCAATAATTTGCAATCCTTTCAATTTTGTTTGCAATGTTGGGATTCACGAAAATAATATCAAAAATATTATTTCAATATTTCCAAATCCATTTTCCGATAAAACAACTTTAGAAGTAAATTCAATTGACAGTTACGAAAATCTGCTAATCAATATTTCAGATGTATTTGGCAGATCATTACGATCAATAAAAACTACTAAAAGAAAAGTGGAAATAAGCCGAGAAAATTTGCCAAATGGTATTTATTTTATTAATATTTCTCTAAATCAAAATGAGTATAAACAAAAAATAATAATTACAAACTAAATTTTAAAAACAATGAAAAAAGACATTATCAGACTTGTAATTTGCATTATAGTAATGCATTTTACTTCTCAGTTTTCAGTTCATGGTCAACAAAATGGACTTTGGTACCCGGGAAAGAGCAACGATACGGTGAAAACAAATCGCTTTGTTGTTGTTAACAATTCTGAAACCATACAAGGAACAGTTAAAGCAGATAGCTTAGTTGTAAAAGGAGGTGCACATATTAAAGGACCTTTGCATATAGGGATAAATTCACTTACACTTCAGGGGCTTGGTTCATCTACTACAGATGATATTACTTCAGATAATGGAGTATTACTTTTAGGCGGCAGCCCTACTTTCTCAACTATCAGTGTCGGCATCGGGACAACAACTCCATTAGCAGGAATGATGTTAGATGTAAACGGTAATATAAACACGTCCAATGCAACAAATGGATATTTCATTAACGACAATGAAGTTTTGAAATATCACGGTGCAAGCGGAATTGCAAATATATCTAATATTTTTGTAGGGGTAGAAGCAGGTAACAGTAATACCGCAGGAGCAGCCAATACCGCCAACGGATACCAAGCCCTTTATAACAACATCACAGGAGGGAACAATACCGCCAATGGATACCAAGCCCTTTACAACACCGTAGGATGGAGCAATACCGCTGTCGGTTTTCAGGCATATCAGGGTGCTGCAAGCGCGTCGGGGGGAGGCAATGTAGCCATCGGAATGCAGTCGCTTTTTAAAAACAACACAGGAAACTATAATATCGCCAACGGAGTGAGGGCGCTTTATAACAACATCACAGGAAACTATAATACCGCCAACGGAATGAGTGCGCTTTGGATCAATTATTCCGGCTACGAAAATACCGCCACTGGGTCTAATGCACTTTTTAACAATTATTCCGGCTACGAAAATGCCGCCAACGGAGGTCAAGTACTTTCATAGGTGCGGGCGCAGGAAATAGCATTTTATAATTTGCTTTTGTTTTTTTAACTACCTTTACAGTAAGGAAAATCCAAACAAAATATATGAAAAAAACTATACTCCTCACTTTTATTTCATTATGCTTCTGTATGGCAGTTATATCGCAGAATTTGGTAAATAATTTTTCATTTGAAGTATATGATACTTGCCCGAATGGGGAAGCTCAGGTAAGTCATGCAATTGGGTGGAATATAAATGGAATTCATAATACACCAGATTATTATAATTCTTGTTCTATATATAATTGGTCTGTACCATCTAATCTTTCCGGATATCAAAGTGCTTATGCTGGGGGTAATGCATATTGTGGGTTTTATACATACTTTCCTCTAAATCCACCATATAGAGAATATACAGGAACGCAACTTGAAACTCCATTAAATATTGGAACAAAATATTTTGTTTCATTTTATGTAAGTCTTGCAGATGAGGCATCTTGTGGAACAGATAAAATAGGAATTTTATTTTCTATAAATCCATATTATTTTGATGCAGTAAGCCCAACTTATGTTAATATGGCTCAAATATTCACACAAAATATAATTATTGATACTTTGAATTGGGTAAAAATCAGCGGTTTTTTTATTGCTGATTCTTCTTATAAATATATTTCAATTGGCAACTTTTTCGATAATGCAAATACAGATACTACAATATGGATAGGAACTAATTGTGTGGCATATTACTATTTAGATAATGTTTGCGTATCTACTGATTCCTTGACTTGTAATCCACCTGATTTTATTGAAGAAAATATTAATTTAAAAGAATTTAAAATATATCCAAATCCATCAAACAATTTTTTTAATATTATTTGTAATAACTCATTTATAAATCAGGTTTCATACAATATTTATAATATTTATGGAAACTTATTAAAAGAAGGTAATATTGATTTACCAGGGAAAATTAATATTTCTGATTTTGAAAATGGAATTTATATTTTACAAATAAATGCTGATACATTTTTAATTAATAAACAAATAATAATTATTAAACACTAAAAATTCAAATTATGAAAACACACAAAAGTTTTTCGGCTTTTATAATGCTTTGTTTAGCATTGTATAGCACAAATGTCTTTTCCCAGAGTTGGGATAAAGTAAAACCGAATATCTTATACGCCACAGATAAAAAAGGCGATACAACTGATGTCAAGGTTGGAATAAGAACTAAAAATCCTCAGCATTCTTTAGATGTCAGAGGGAAAATCTTTTCCGATAGTCTTCATGTTCTGAAACAAATTAAAGTTGGTAATTCAATTTACATTTCAGGTGGTTGGGCTGGTACAGCACCTACAATATTTTCTGACGCTGGTGCTTTATTAATTCAAAGCGATCCTTTATCATTAAATTTCAACACCATCCTGAATGCCAATGGCAATACAGGGCGTGTGGGAATAGGAACTACTACGCCATTACTTTTATCTAAACTTGACGTTAACGGTAATATAAACATGTCCAATCCAACAAATGGATATTTTATTAACGGCTATGAAGTTCTGAAATATCACGGTGCAAGCGGAACTGCAAATATATCTAATATTTTTGTAGGGGTAGAAGCAGGTAACAGTAATACCGCAGGAGCAGCCAATACCGCCAAC
>JBBAAT010000128.1:0-7865 GCA_041658145.1 Bacteroidales bacterium
TTTCCTATCCAGCAGGCCAATTCCAGATGTATTAATAAAAATTTTATCGCATTTGCCTTTGTCAACAACTTTTGTATCGCCGGTAACAATATATACTCCCGCTTTTTTTGCCTCTTCAGCCATTGATTTTACAATAGTTTCCAGATCATATAAAAGAAATCCTTCTTCAATGATAAAGCCACAACTTAAATACAAAGGCTTTGCACCTGAGACAGCCAGATCATTTACAGTTCCGCAAACAGCCAGTTTTCCGATGTTGCCACCAGGGAAAAAGATAGGATCGACCACATAGGAATCGGTTGTATAAGCAAGCAAATTGCTGTCAATATTGAGAATTGCGGAATCGGTCTGACTTTTTAATATTTCATTGCTAAAATATTTAATGAATATACTACTTATCAGCTCGTGAGTTATTTTGCCGCCACTGCCGTGATTTAATAATATTTTGTTATTGGTCATCAGTTATCTGTCATTAAAGGGGAAATTATTTGAACAGTGTTACGCTTCCGATAAATTCATTTTCAGAACCATTAATTTCTTTTAATAATATTCTATAAACATAAACTCCTATAGCCCTGTTAGCGGTTTCATCATTATTTAATGTACCTTTCCATGGTTCGTTCATATCTGTAGTGTGGAATAATAAGTTTCCCCACCTGTCAAAGATTTTCATGTCATAATTATTTGGATCTATACCTTCTCCTATTGGTAAAAAGGAATCATTCAAACCGTCACCATCCGGAGAAAATGCGTTTGGAATAAATAAAGTGAAATGATTTTTTACTATTATAGTATCACTGTAGGAATCGGTACAAGTGTTGTTATCGGTAACGACAAGCGTAACTGTATAATTTCCAGTAGTTGTATATTGGTGATTAAAACTCGTTCCTGTTGCCTGACTACCATCGTCAAGGTTCCATTGCCAACTTACAATATTTCCACTTGAGTTATCAAGAAATGAAATAGTTTCGTTTATATCAACTGGCACAGGAAACGCTGTAAAACTTGCAGTAGGTCCGGGAATTGGAAGTACAATTGTTGATGTTGTAGCTGAGCAGTTACCTTCAGTAACTGTTACAGTATATGTACCAACAGGAAGACCTGTTGCGGTTGCAGTGGTTTGTTGTGGGTTTGTACTCCAAATATAGGTGTAATTACCCGTTCCACCTGATGCAACAACTGTTGCAGTTCCGTTTGACAGATTGCAGTTTTCATTTGTTGAAGAAGCAGTGGCAGTAGGAGCCGAAACTTGTCCTATTGTAACATTAGTATCTGCAGTACATCCGTTGATATCTGTAACGGTAACCGTATAATTATTTGGCGCTAATCCTATAATTGACGAAGTGGTTTGTCCATTGTTCCATAAATAATTTATCCCACCGGAAGCAATGGCGCTTCCATCATTCGTTCCACATGAAGCATCAGTAAAAGATGTGATCTGAGCATTTGGTAAAGGATTCACTGTTATCATTACATTGTCTGTTGCTGAACAGCCATTGCTTGTTACTGTTACGGTATATGTTGTTGTGGCTGTTGGTACGAAAGGAACTCCATTGGTTACTCCGTTATTCCATTGATATGATGTATCGCCTGTTGCGGTTAATGTAACACTTGTCCCGGCACAAACCGTTTGATTATTCCCTGCTTCGGCTATTGGCAGAGAGTTAACAGTTACCTGCACATTATCAGTAGCAGTACATCCGTTTGCATTTGTAACCGTCACAGTATAGGTTGCTGTGGCTGTCGGTACGAAAGAAACTCCATTGGTTACTCCGTTATTCCATTGATATGATGTACCGCCTGTTGCGGTTAGTGTAACACTTGTCCCGGCACAAACCGTTTGATTATTACCTGCATCGGCTATTGGTAAAGGTTTCACTGTTACCTTTACACTATCTAAAGCAGTACTAACTGGTGCAATTAAAGAAATATCATCAATTCCAAAATCATTGTTTGCATAATCAATACAATTATCTACAATACGGATAATGACAGAAGTGTTACTGCCGGAATTCCAGTTTGCTGTGAATTGCGCCCAAGTGCATGAAGAAGTTGTAGAGGCAACAATGTTTCCAATAGACGTTCCATTAAAGAAAAAGTGTAAATCAGCAGGGGGTGACCACCCTGACATGGAAGACACCCAGCAGGAGAAAGTATAATTTGTGTTGGGGACAACAGTAACAGTCTGACCCCATACTTTTTTGTTAGATGCTGTAGCGCCATCGACAATCATGAAGTTGCCAGAACCTGAAGTATGATCCGTGCATGTCCATGATGAATGGTGAGCGCTCGCATTGGCAGCAACTATATACATAAAAGCGTCGCAACTGCCTGGAGTTGCACAGAGAGAATAATCAGAAGAAAATCCTGTATTTCCCTGGGTGAAATCTCCATTTACGATCAGATTAACACCGCCGCAAGTACCTGAACAATAATATGTAGTTGTAGTGGTCGGATTTGCTATTGGATTTGCTATATTGGTTGCACTTAAACCGCCGGCAGGATACCAGTTGTAATTTGTAGCTCCTGATGCCTGTAATTGTATAGTTTGCCCTATGCAAATCGCACCTCCGTTACCGGCATCAATCGGGCATTGTGAGTAAGCATGTATAATTGAGAGCACAATTATTAAAATAATTACAATTTTTTTTGTCATCATATAGACACAGATAGACAGTTTGGTGCAAAAAACAAAATATTTACATTTAAAGACGGTATTTCTTTAAATAGGTTGCCGTTGATTATTAACAGATATTATTCTTCGAAATCGATTCTCAGGGAATCCTTAAGTTTGAGTCCAAGCAAACTGCTCGCATTACCTGTGTTTATTGCTATTTCAAGGTAACCTGAAGTTCCGAACAATGCGAGTTTTTCGCCTGGGTCCACATCTTTATATGCATGGCTGATGCTGTTTATGTCGTTTCTTCCGCGAAACGATATCACGAATTTCTTACCCTTACCCACTTCCCTGAACAACTCCTTGCTGATATTGGTGATAACATTTTCGTAGGAATCAATGTAAATAACATTTCCTTTAATTGAATTGGTTTCAACAACAGGTTTTAATGTTATCATTTCATTAAGAGCGTCCTTTTCAAACCCAAGGTTTTCGAGTCTCTCCCCCTTTGCTATCAGGTAAGCCGCTTTCACAAATACGTCGCGTGTAGAGAAAGTAAAATAATCCGAATCCTGTGGAATATTAAGTTCAATAATCTTTTCGGGGTTTCCGTGCGCAATGAGTGAAAAAATACCGTTATCAGCGCCAATAAAATAATGGCCATCATAAAGCATCACGATGTGAGGTGTTTCAATGGAAGCCTCAGTATTTATCCCTATAATATGAATAGTTCCTTTTGGAAAAGTATGATAGCTGTTCAGAATCACAAAAGAAGCCGGTTCTAAATCGAATGATGGTATTTCGTGGGTAATATCAACAATAGTTGCATCCGGCATCAGAGATAATAATGCACCTTTAACAGAGCCAGTATAGTGGTCTTTCAGTCCCCAGTCGGTAGTAAGTGTAATAATTGCCATTATTGAAAGGTTAAGCAATTATATTATTTGAAAAATGTTGTTATTTTTGTAATGTCCAAAAGTAATAAATATAGTTATTTATAAAAATATTTACCTGAAAAATATTACGTATTAATTGCGCTTGCCGCCGTAATTGCTATTGACAAAAAAATGACAGAAAAAGTTTTTACACTAGAATCCATCAATCCTGTTGATATCTTTGGTGTTAACGACTATAACCTTGAGTTGATCAGAAAATTTTTTCCAAAGTTGAAACTAATTTCGCGCGGAGACATGATAAAGGCGATAGGAGATGAATTGGAGCTTAACCAGTTCGAAGAACGATTTGAGATTCTGATAAAGCATTACGAAAAGTTCGGAAAGGTTACGGAAAAAGACATTGAATATATCATGGATATTCATCAAAGCTATAATGGCACGGAAACAGAGAAAGATGTTCTGGTTCACGGAAAGAATGGGCTTCCCATTAAAGCCAGAACTATCAACCAGCAGCGGATGGTAGACAGTTATATAAAAAATGACTTGATTATTGCTATCGGTCCTGCAGGAACAGGTAAAACATATACCGCCGTGGCTCTTGCTGTGAGGGCATTGAAAAATAAAGAAGTGAAGAGAATCATACTTACACGACCGGCAGTTGAAGCAGGGGAAACCCTTGGTTTTCTTCCGGGCGATCTGAAAGATAAGCTGGACCCATACTTACAACCCCTTTATGACGCGTTACGGGATATGATCCCATCCCAGAAACTATATTCTTTTATGGAAGACGGAACTATAGAAGTGGCGCCTCTTGCATTCATGCGTGGACGAACACTTGAAAATGCATTTGCCATACTTGATGAAGCCCAGAATTCCACCGAACCACAGATGAAAATGTTCCTGACAAGAATGGGCCAAAATTCGAAATTCATTATCACGGGCGACATTACACAGATAGATCTTCCACGGAATCAGGCATCAGGGCTTCTCCATGTTATGAGGATTCTTAAAGATATAGAGGGTGTGGATTTTGTTATGCTTGATGAACGCGATATTGTTCGCCACCGGTTAGTAAATAAAATTGTAAATGCTTATGACAAGGATAATAAAAAATAGGTAAATAGTTTATAGTCATAGCAACTGGTTTGGTCAAAGGTCAATTGTTATTGGTTTTTTAAATCATAAACAAAAAATCAAACCTGCTGCCATAGAATACAAACCAAAAACTAATCAATTACAGAAACTAAAAATCTAATGAATCCATTCATGAAAAATGCTATTGTTGAAACGAATTTCAATTTCCCGGGACAAAAAAGTTTTTACAAAGGAAAAGTAAGAGATGTGTACAACATCGGCGATAAAATCCTTATAATATTGGTAAGCGATAGGATTTCTGCATTTGACGTGATATTGCCTGAGGGTATTCCATATAAAGGACAAGTGCTGAATCAGATTGCAGCGAAGTTTCTGGATGCAACTGCCGATATCGTTCCTAACTGGAAGATCGCAATTCCTGATCCGATGGTTACAGTGGGACACAAATGCGAACCCTTTGCTGTAGAGATGATCGTAAGAGCTTACCTGACCGGCAGTTCGTGGAGAGCTTATAAAAAAGGAGAACGGCAAATATGCGGAGCACCCATTCCCGAAGGGATGAAGGAACATGAAAAATTTCCCGAACCGATACTTACCCCTACAACTAAAGCGGAACAAGGCGCTCATGATGAAAATATTTCCCGTGAAGAAATTATCCGCCAGGGATTAGTGACGAAAGAAGATTATGGTTTGCTTGAAAAATATTCACTCGAACTTTTTAAAAGGGGCAGCGAAATAGCAGAAAAGATGGGGCTTATACTCGTTGATACGAAATATGAGTTTGGTAAAAAGGATGGAAAAATATTTTTGATTGATGAGATACATACTCCCGATTCTTCCCGTTATTTCTACAAAGAAGGATATGAAGAACGGCAGGCAAAAGGTGAAGCTCAGAAACAGCTTTCAAAAGAATTTGTGCGTGAATGGTTGATGGAACATGGTTTTCAGGGTGAAGCCGGACAAAAACTTCCCGAACTGACCGATGATTTTGTGAACCTGATATCTGAAAGATATATTGAATTATTTGAAAACATTACCGGCGAAAAGTTTGTGAAATGTGATGTTTCAGATGTTTTAGACAGGGTAGAAAAGAACATAAATAGTTTTTTGAATAACTATTTTAACAAATAATTTTGTACCTTTGACCTGTAATAATATATTTTAAACAAATTCAGCATTAAAATAAAAAGCAGTGAAAAAAGAGTTTTTCAAATATATTGATGATGAGGGGAAGGAGATTGTTAGGATGAAAATACAAACTGATGGCAAAAAAGTTACAGATATTTTAGTGCAATATGATACTTTTCTTGATAACAAATGGACACCTATTATACGTTATGATTGTGCGCATGGATATTTTCATAAAGACGTGTTGAATCCTAAAGGTAATAAAGAAAAACATACCATTGTTATTCAAAATTTAGAAGATGCTCTGCTTTATGCAGAACAAGATATTAAAGACAGATGGAAATTTTATAAAACCCGATATGTAAAAAAACTTAACAATGAAAAAAGACGAAATTATTGAAAGAAATCTTACGCTTACATTTGATTTTCTGCATGAGGTAATTAACAATCCTGATATGATTAATGAAATTCCTAATGGAACCGAGATTGAATTTGTGCAGAAAGACATTCCTATTATTGAACATCGGGTTAAAACAACAAAAAAAACCCAATTTTACAGAGTAAAACATTCTTTTGAAAAAATAAAATGATTATTTTTAACTTTGAAAATTAAGAAATATGTTTAACGAAATTTAAAAGAAATGTAGAATAAAAAAATATTAAAATTTAGCGTTTAGCCGAATTCCGTATCTGAAAAAGACAAAATCATTTTGAAGTTTCATTTTAATATAAAATCGCATAAATGTAATTATCAATCACTTACTAAAATTTAAACACATGAAAAAAACAATTTTACTCTTGGCAATTGCAACATTTCTTGTTAGCAATGTGTTCACACAAACCACCATTCCTGGAGGCAATGTAAGTGGCACGTGGGCACTTGCTGGCTCACCTTATAATGTACAAGGTAGCATACAAATACCCAACGACTCTACTCTTACCATTGAGCCGGGTGTTACTGTAAATTTTCAGGGTACATACAAACTGCTTATACTTGGACGCTTACTTGCCATTGGAACAACCACTGATACAATAACTTTTACCGCTGCCGACACCACCAATGGCTGGCGTGGAATACGCTTTGATAATACTCCCGCAACAAACGACACCTCCAAAATAAAATATTGCAAACTTCAATACGGTAAAGCTACAGGCACATGGCCAGATGATGCGGGAGGTGCATTTTATTTTAATCATTTTTCCAAAGCAATTATTTCCAACTGCCGTATTACCAAATGCAAAGCAAATTATACAGGTGGGGGAATTTATTGTAGTGCCAGCAACCCTATCATCAGAAACAACACCATTACCAATAACACAACATCTACTTTTAATAGTGGTGCAGGTGGTGGCGGAATTTATTGCAATGTAAGCAATCCGACCATCACAAATAATAATATTTCTAACAACACGGCATCTGGTTCTTCCAATGGTGGTGGTGGAATAAATTGTGGCAATGGCAGCAGCCCGACCATCACCAACAATATTATTTCTAACAACACGGCATCTGGTTTTGCTGGTGGTGGCGGTGGAATTTATTGCAGTGGCGGCAGTGCCACTATTTCCAATAATATCATTTCTAACAACACAGCTTTAAGTACTACCTATGGTGGCGGTGGAATATATTGTTTGAACACCAGTAGCCCTACCATCACCAACAATACAATTTCAAACAATAGCGCAATAAATGGAGGAGCACTTTATTGCACAAGCAATTCTGACCCGACATTACGCAATACAATTTTGTGGGGCAACACGGCAAGTACAAGCGGACAGCAGGTATATTTAAACGATGAAAACAGCGATCCTAATTTTTATTATTGCGATGTGCAGGGTGGTTCTGCTGCTTTTGAACTTAACTTTAATATTTATACCGGCATTTACCAGAACAATATAAATATTAACCCTTTGTTTGTTGCACCTTCAGCCGGCAGTGGCACAGGGTATAACGGAATAACTGCTGATTGGTCATTACAAAGTGCTTCTCCTTGCATTGATGCCGGAGATCCGGCAGGCACATATCCTGCAACAGATATAGCGGGCAATCCGCGTATAAGCGCTTGTCGCATTGATATGGGTGCGTATGAATATCAAACTGGAATATCTGCATTAGTTGCTACCATTACATC
>JBBAAT010000129.1:0-7827 GCA_041658145.1 Bacteroidales bacterium
GAAGCTCGCCTTTGTATATGCAACAATAAATGAAAGGTCGAAGGGCGCTTTCTTGATAACAGGTATCCATTGCTTTATACTATGTTTTAATCCAAGTCCAAAATACCCGAGTTTATAGCCACCCACATTAATCTTAGGAAATATTCGCGCCATTAATTCCGTACCTTTTATCAGGCCAACACTCAACTGCGCTACCGGCAATGGCGAGAAGCTTATACCTGAACCCGAAGGTAATTTTAATGGAATTTTGGGAGAGCCAGGCACATCCTTATATACAACATCTATAACCTGGCCCGTTTTATTTTTCCCAAACATTGTAGGATTTTCAACAGGTTGATTACTTGGCGTGCCTATCATGTTATAATCAGCGGGATCAATTGTAAAATTCCTTTCGGCAGAGGGTACAAATGAAACAGTTGTTCCTAATGTAAAGCAAAATCTTCCGAGTTTGAGTGGATCAGCCGTATTATACCAGCCATTATTTAAATTATTACCAAAAGTGTTTAAAAATGGGCTTACATAGCTACTTATCAGTTTATTGGCATCTTGCTTGCCTGCAGCAAGGAATTGCACCATATTTTTTTGTGCAAATACAGGAATAATTCCTGTAAAGAAAAATAATAATAGAAAATTTGTAAGTTTTTTACTCACCTTGTTAATTGTTTTTAAAAGGTGTTCGTGAGATCGCTTCGCTAAGTTCATAATTTTATTTTATTCCGTTATACAATTAAAAGTGAAAAATAAATGGCATAGCCATCCCTATGGGATTGTTGTTTAATCCCGCATTTGCGGGATGATTTTAGATTAATTTTTAAACAAAACTAATACATTATTTTAACCCCCAAAGAATTTTTAATAAATATTTACTGTTAATTGTTCGTTAATTGTTTAGATTGCTTCGCTTCCTGCCTAACACAGGCAGTCGCTCGCAATGACGGAATGAGCCATCGTCATTGCGAATCCCGCCTGTGCGGGATGAAGCAATCTCTTGATAATCGCTGTATTCAAAAAAAAATTACCGAAGGATAGACTGTTAACATTTGCTTTATCAGATGGGCTTATTTGCAAACATGCATATCTCACATTATTACAAAATTATTCATTCAATTTATTGATAGTTTTATTATTTTGTTTAATTTTGAATGTATACTGAAAGAAATCGGGTTTGAGGTTTTAAGTCATGGCAATTGGTTTGGTTTTTAGTTAATGGGATATGGTCTTTTCCCAATAACCATAGACCGTTTAACTAAACCAACAGCCCTGCCTGCCGGCAGGCAAGTAATACCATCAACCATAGACCATGATATATTTTTTGCCTGCCTTGTCGGCAGACAGGCAAACCTGTTTTTTATTAGTATATACTTTAAATGGCAATATTGGTATTTATGAAAAAATATTTCTTTTTTACTTTTCTTTTATTATTCCTTATCATAATTTTTTCGTGTAATACCTGCAATGATAAAAAGTCTCGTGTGAGCAAGATATATTTTCCGATTGACGATACTGTAAAAGTAAAAATACAACGATACGAAAAAGCATTGTTTGGTATTGATCTGAAGAATCTGAAAAACGGGCTTAAAAAACTTAAATCCGAATACAGTTTTTTTCTTGACGGCGACCTTAATGATACTATGAATCTTATACAGATTAAAAGTTATCTTACTGACTCATTTATTGTTAATATTTATGAAAATTGTAACAAAATTTTCCCGGATGTAAAGGATCTGGAGGCTCAATTTACCAAGGCATTTCGTTATTTCAAGTATTATTTCCCTGATAAAAAAAATCCAAAAGTTTATACGTATGTTTCCGGCTTGGATTATGAAAACCCCATAAAATATGCTGACAGTGTGCTTGTAATTGCATTGGATATGTATCTGGGCAGCAATTACAAGTATTATAAAATGATAGGACAGCCGCTATACAGGCAAAACCGCTTCAGAAAAGATTTTATTATGACTGATTGCATGAGAGAAATTGCAAAAACCAAAATCGACAACAGCAGGGAAAATAAAAAACTAATTGATATCATCGTCTATGAGGGAAAAGTGCTGTATTTCATAGATGCCATGCTGCCAGACACTCCCGACTCACTTAAAATTTATTATTCTCCTTCGCAAATGGAATGGTGCGCAAAGAATGAATCGAATGTGTGGTCGTTCATCATTGATAAAAAACTTTTATATTCTTCCGATCCGTCTATGATAGAAAAGCTTTGCGCCGACGGCCCGTTTACTGCTGTTTTTTCAAAACAATCTCCGCCCCGGGTTGGAATATGGATAGGATGGCAGATTGTGCGGGCTTTCATGGAACATAACAAAAAAGTTACTTTAAAGGAACTTTTTACAAACCAGGATTCGCAAAGTATTCTGACCAGATCGAAATACAAACCCAAAAAATAACACGCGATTTATTGAACCCAATTCGGATATTTTACGTATAAAATCACCAGATAATATTAGAAAAAATTGTTTTTTTTTATTTATTTGTATCTTTGTTAATTATTTTATGGATGTTATGTTTTTAAAATGATGAAAATAAGGAAGTTATTGTTATTATTCATTCTATTGGTTATAGTTATTATTTCAAAAAGCCAGTCAGTTATTCTTTTAGATAGTGACGCTGTTGTTTTTTGTGCACCTGGTTCTGTGGTATGGACTAATGGTTCTGTGAGAATTTACGGTGATTCTTTGTATAACAATGGCTACATGGGCATTGTAGGCGACATTCAAAATGATGGCAAGATATCCGGAAACGGCATTTACGAAATTGGCGCACATTGGATCAATAACGGTACGTTCAAATGCGGAATAAGTGAAGTAATTTTAAACAATACAATCAGCCCCATCCCTCCTGTTCCTGACCAGCATATCACAGGAATACAAAGCACTAGTTTTTATGACCTTACTCTTATTGGTGTTGGTATTAAATATCTCGACTTAGATGATACGGTTACTCATTATCTTGACCTGACAGATAGAGAGTTGGCTGTTGATAACCATATAATGTATGTAACAAATACAGATCCCCTTGCTATTCAAAGAACCTCCGGATTTGTTAGCAATTTAACTAACGGATGGCTTTCCCGTACAACCAAAGTTGTTAGTCCTTATTTATTCCCAATGGGATCCAGCATCGGAGTAACGCGTTACAGACCGGTGGAAATTAGTACTCTTGTTAATGACTCTAGTGCATATGTTGTCGGTTTCTTTAATTATAATGCAACGAATGATGGATTCGATACCCACAGCAAAGACACAACGATATGCTTAGTTGATTCATTATTTTACCATAAGATCAACCGAACTTATGGTTATGATACGGTAAATATGACTGTTTATTTTGATCCTTTAACTGATGGACCATGGAATGGTCTTGCTAATTGGAATTTGCTTGGTTCCAGCCAGTGGAATAATATGAACCCTGTTTCAATAACTTATAGCCCGATGTGTGGAATTATTAAGTCAAATTGGAGTACATGGACAAACTTGCCTTATGCGTTGATTGCCAATATTCCTGATTCATTTGCTGTTAATGGACCTCAATATGTTTGCCTTGGCTCCGGGCCTATAACGTATGAGGCATGGAGTGATCCAAATGATGAGTATATCTGGAGTGTATACGGTGGACAATTTGTAGGAGATTCAACTCATAACACAGTGCAGATATTATGGACACAGGCAGGCACGGGTGTAATAACAATGCAGGAAATTAATAATTTCGGAAATTGTGTTTCGTTAATGTCAACTTTTGTGGTTACGGTATATCCGAACACTATAGCTAATTTCCAGGTGGTCTTAGGTGATACCTCTCATATTTTTGTTTATGACCTGATCCATTTCGTTGATGCAAGTATAAATGCAAACCAATGGAACTGGGACTTTGGTGATGGTACTTCTTCTGCACAACAAAGCCCCTATCATGTTTATGAGGCTCCGGGCATCTACAATGTATGCCTTGAGGTTGTCAGCCCTGATACTTGTATAGATGATACATGCATGCTTGTGAAAGTTGAGGAAGGATTGATAGTTCCTAACGTCTTTACTCCCAATGGAGATGGGTATAATGATGAATTTAATATCCGTGCCAGCGGAATTACACAATATTACCTGCAAATATATAACAGATGGGGCGTTTTACTTTTTGAAAGCAACAGCCCGACAATAAAATGGGATGGTAAAACAAGTTCAGGAGAACAGGTTTCAAACGGAACCTATTACTATATCCTGGATGCAAAATCAACTTCAGATGATTACAGTCAGCATGGAACTGTAACTTTAATGCGATAATTTTAACCATTTCACTTTTATTTAATATTTATTCTCAATAAATTGTCTATTATTTTTTTTGAAAATATCGGGAAAAGATACTTCTCAAATTTTGTGTTCAGAACCTTAGTGGCCAAAATCGCTCTTGTATGATGAAAAGAGATTGATGTCAGGTAATTTATTAATTCATTAGGAAGGTCAAATTCTTTTTCTTTTTTATTATTTATCAAAAAAATCTTTAAATTTTTTATTTCAAAACAATTTGCAATGCTAATAGATAGTACTCTTTCCTTTTTATAATAATAATCTATTCCGGAAGTAATAATAAAATGGTCTTTTTCGACGTCGTCTTCAAATTTTACTTTTAATCTAAGAGGTAACCCTTCAAATGATATATTAGATTTTTCATTAAAATAAAAATTTGTTTCTTTAATAGAAACAATATTAAATGTTAGGTTCTTGTTAGGTTCTTTTTTCATAAATTTAAAATTCTAATAAGAATTAAATTTTCGTTTTATTTCTTTTTTTTTCAACAAAAATATTTCCTGTATCTATTTCATTTGTTTCTGGCAAATTACAATCAAGACTAATAAATACTGTATCAGTTTGGGAAGAACGAATTTTCATGGATAATTCTTTCAGCATTTTTATTCTATTATCCATATTACTCATAACATATTGCGAATCCGGATCACGCAAAGTAACAGGTTGTTCTTCTTTTGATTTTTGAGTAACAGAAGTGTATTGACAATTCTCATATTTAATAAAAAGAGTTTTTTTCGGCTGTTCTAAATTTTCAATTTTATTTAAATACTCAGAAATGTTCTCAAATTTTATAACAGGAATTTTTTCAACAGCTATAACTAATTCAATAAATTTTAATAATGAAAAATTAAAATTTCCATTTAAGATTTGAGAAATATATCCCTTGCTAACCCCCCATTCTTTTGCTAATTCGGTTTGGTTGATTTTATTCTTTTTCATATACTCGCTAATAAGTCGAAAAATTTCGTCTTGAATATTTTCTAACCAATATTCTGGAGATTTAATTAAATCCTTTTTCTTATACATTTTATTTCTTTATTAATGATTGAAATTGCAAATAAGATTTTTTAATTGATTTAAATTGTCTTACATCATCATCTTGATTATTTTTCTTACCTCCACAAACAATAATATACCCGATTTTGTTTAAATGAAATAAATACACCCTCAAATCTCTTGTTTTTATTTCATATGCCTTGACATTATCTTCAATTGGTAATATTTGTCTAAATTTTTCTTCGGGCAATGATTTTATATCTGATAACTGTTCGCATATTGATTGAATTCGCGAAAGTTGTTTTCTCAAAATTTTATCTGAGTTAATTGAATTGAAAAAAACATCAAATTCTGATATTCCATTTATCACCAGAGAATAAAATTTTATTTTTCCGGTAATCTCTTGAATACATTTTAACGCAAATTTAGGCATAAAGTTTAGTTATTGCTAAACATTTTCTTTATATAAAAGACGCAAAAATAAATAAACTGCTGAATTTCAATCAAATACAAAAATGTTATTAATAAATTTTAATTTAAAATAATAAAAACATAATAGGATTAACGATAAATGCTTGGCGTTTTCTTAATTCAATGGATAAATGTATAAATAATAAACTAAACTCCAAGAATTAATGTTTTCACTTTCCCATTTAAACCACACCCACACCACTCACTAATGAATTAGATAATGGGTGAATCACAGAAATTTACTTTACTGTTAGGCAGCGTAACTCTTAGTATAACCTGAATCTTAAATAACAGATCGGGCATCCTTTTTCGATGGACATCTGTTCATAGTACGTTTTGATGGAAAGAATATCATCATTAAGTTTTAGATCATACAAGTCCTTGGTGCTGAAAAGCAGTGTGTGATTACCTTCCCGAATAACATCAAGTGTGTATTCGAACAAGGGAATACTGTCGGTTTTCAGGTGGATGATGCCATTGGGTTTTAGTATTTTTCGATAGCGCCCGATAAATTGCGGAGAAGTCAGACGTTTTTTTGTTTTAGGCTTATTGGGTTGCGGGTCGGGATACGGGATCCAGATTTCTGTAATCTCATCTTTTCTGAAGAAAAATTCGATGCTTTCAATTTGTATGCGCAGGAATGCAACATTTCTCAAACTCTTTTCCAGTGCGGTCTTGCCGCCTCTCCACAGCCGATCGCCTTTGATGTCGATGCCAATAAAATTAATGCCCGGACATTTTTGCGCAAGTCCTGTTGTGTATTCTCCTTTACCACAGCCGAGTTCGATAACAATGGGATTATTATTACCAAAAAAAGCTTCCGCCCAGCGTCCTTTGTAAAAGAAATTATCATGCAATAAATCTTCCTTCTCGGGCTGGATAACGTTTTTCAATGTGTTAAGTTCCGCAAACCGTTGTAATTTCCTTTTGGTCATAGATGAAAACAACATTAATATTTTAGTATCCATAATAATATAAAAGCTACCGGTTACAGGTTGTTCAAATGTATATGCTGGATATTAGAATAATAGTTGGATGGTTATATGGTTAATTTTGTCCCGCATATGCGGGATTAAATTTATCTGGTAGTTTATTTTTTTTTGGCAGCTTTTGTAATTCTGCTGTAATGATAAAACTTAATTTTATCTTTTTTGTGATACCTGCCAAATCCTTCAGCAATATTGGCGGAAATTGAATCAATTGCTTCAACAAATTGACCACCCACATGCCTTTTGGCAAACCAATCCCATTTTATCACCACGTTCCATACATAATTACTCACTGATGTTACGCATATTTTATATTTATTTGTTAGTGTCACTCAGAGCCAGCCATTGCGTGGGCTTGTGAAAAAGCGGCTGTGTCGAAGAGTGACTATGTATTGGTCGGGCTTCGACACGTCCCGAAGATGGGACGGCTCTGCCTGACCTCTAAATTTAGTCCCGCACATGCGGGATTTATTATATTTGCGTAACATCAATCACTCAGATTAAAAGCAGTTTTGACAGTATAGTTACACAATGGGTTGTTATTAATCTTTCTTCTCTTTCAGCAATTTTATTATCTTTTCCACATCGCCCGGTTCATCCACAGAATAACTTGCATGTTCTGTGATCTCAACGTGTATAGGGTAGTCATTTTCCAACCAGCGGAGCTGTTCTAATGATTCGGCTTTTTCAAGCGGAGATTGCTTAATATTGTGAATCTCATCAAGTACGTAAGCCCTGTATGCGTATATGCCTATGTGCTGATAATAAGTATGTTTTTTTATCCATTGTGCCTGATCAAGACCTCTGAAATAGGGTATTGGCGAGCGGCTGAAATACATGGCTTTTTTATTTTTATTGCAAACAACTTTTATAACTGTTGGATTAAGAATATCTTCCATGGAGTCCATTTTTCTGACAAGTGTAGCAATTTTTACATCATCATTTTTAAAACATGATGCTACAAGTTCAATCTGTTGTGGGTTTATGCAGGGTTCGTCGCCTTGAATATTTATCACGATATCATCGGATGAGTATATTCCTGAATTGTTAATGATATG
>JBBAAT010000130.1:0-7732 GCA_041658145.1 Bacteroidales bacterium
CAATGGTATATTTCTTTGCCTTTTTCATAAAATATTCTTTTCCCTTAGCGGCGGATTTCCTTATACCTTTTACCTCTATCTCCCTATACCTAAATAATTATGTTAAATGTTTACAACCAACATGGTTTCCTTTACATATTCGAATGCCAGTGTTGACGTGACTTTTGCTATTTCTTTTTTTTTATTGATTTTATTTATAACTGTTTCTGTAATGGTAAATCCGTTTTCCAAAACCTCCGTTATCACGCCCTTTTTCACTATTCCGTCTTTAGTAATAACTTTCACCTCATTTCCAATATTTTTCCTGTATTGTCTCACTAAAAGCAAAGGGAAATCAAGGCCTGCAGAGGAAACTTCCAATTCAAAATCCTCGGTCTCGCGGTCAAGTTGTGATTCAACAAATCTGCTCAATTGCATACAATCGTTAATGGTAATACTGCTATCTGCATCCATGAATACCCTGATTTTATTTCCCTGCCCGACTTTCACATCCACAATAAACTTATCGGTACCTGCGATTTGCTGTTCCGCAAGGGTTCTGATGTGTTCTTTTGGGATCATAGGTATATTTTTTCCGGCAATGAAAGAGGGGACATTTAGTCCCCTCCTTTTTATATCGCCGTAATTCTTCGATGCAAATATATGAATATTTTTTTAATTACAAATATATCGGAATAAATTATTTGTATTTTGGAAAATTCATGTATGTTTGGCGTTCAATCTTAACTATTATGAGAAAATCCTATATTTTGATTTGTTTTTTGATTTTATCAAAAATAATTACTATTGGGCAAACTACAAACAAACCCGACAGCATTAAGAAATTCGGAATTACCTTTTCCGGCTTTGTAAAAGCTGAAGCAGCTTTCGATACAAGGCAGGTGATAAACAGCCGCGAGGCATTGCTGCTGTTCTATCCCGACAATCAACTGCTTGATAAAAATGGCAAAGATATAAATGCTCATCCTTCTCTTAATCAATATGCCATGGCAACACGGCTTATCGGAACGATAACAGGCCCGGGTGCTTTCGGAGCTAAAACAATGGCATACATAGAAAGTGATTTCACAGGACCTTCAGCAATTGAAAATAATGCATTCCGGATGCGCCATGCTTATATAAAAGTAAATTGGGCAAAGTCAGAACTGCTTATGGGACAATGGTGGCACCCGTTAAATGTGCCGGAAATGATACCTAATGTGAACGCTATGAATATCGGCGCTCCTTTTCATCCTGTTTCCAGGCAGCCACAGGTACGACTTACAAGAAATTTTGACAATTTTCGTATGGTTGCTGCTGCTGTTTCGGATAGAGATTATTCCAGCATCGGACCTTTGGGCGCCACTTCAGAATACTTACGCAACAGCGTTATCCCAAACATGCACCTGCAACTCCAATATAAAAAAGAAGATAAATTTTTCTGTGGCATCGGCGGCGATTACCGCAGATTAACTCCGCGCTTAATAACCGACAGTTCGCTTAAAGCAAATGAATCTCTCGATTGCTGGGTGGCTACTGCATTTGCTAAAGTTAAAACAGAAAAATTAACCATTAAACTGCAATCTGTTTTTGGTCAAAACTTATATGAACACCTGATGATGGGAGGCATTGCTGTGCAAAAGATCGACACCGCCACAGGCAGCATGACATATACCACACTTGACCAATTAACAGGCTGGTTGGATATTTCCACTAATAAGAAAAAATTCAATGCCGGTTTATTTTTGGGATATGCAAAAAATCTGGGATCTCTTCATAATATATGGGGTACAACTTATGCAAGAGGAAATGATATTGCTTATGTTTACCGCATTTCGCCGCGTCTTGCATGGACTTCGGGTAACCTGAGTTTTACATCTGAGTTTGAATATACTGCTGCTGCTTATGGAACACCGGATTATCTTGGGGATGTTCATAACACAAAAGAGGTTTATAATTTTCGTGTTTTAGTAGCTGCTATATATACTTTTTAAATACCTTAGATTATTTTATATTGTAACTGTTCGGGTTGAAGGTTTATGGTCTATAGCTGCCAGTTTAGTCAATGGTCATGGTCTATAGAATTAAAAAACCAATGACTACAAACAAAAAACCAAACCAACTGCCCTGACCAAAAACTAATGACCATTTTTATTCAAACCGGCAGCCAAGACCAATAACCTATGCGTATAGTAAGCGGAACACATAAGGGCAGGTTGATACATCCCACGTCAAATATGGCAGTGAGGCCTACCACTGATTTTGCCAAAGAAAGTCTTTTTAATATTTTAAACAATAGGATCGATTTTGAAGAAACTTCCGTACTTGATCTCTTTGCCGGAACAGGAAGTATTACGTATGAATTTGCATCGAGAGGAGCAAAAGATATTACGGCTATTGATATAAACCCGCGATGCTGCGAGTTCATCCGCACTACTGCTGCTACTTATGGTTTTTTAAATATCACGGCAGTACGGGCAGATATGTTTGCCTTTCTTGGTTTTTGTAAAGTTCAATACAACCTGATCTTTGCAGACCCACCTTACGACATGAAGAATATTTCTTTGTTGCCCGATTTAATTTTTAATAATAAACTACTTAACGATGGCGGTTTGTTTATCCTTGAGCATTCCCGCTACCAGAATTTTACTAAGCACCCTGCCTTTTTTGAACACCGGAATTACGGTAAAGTGAACTTTAGTTTTTTTAGCCCCGTTCCGAAATAAAAGTCAATTCAAAAATGGATACCTGTTCTTATGTCAAGGAAATCCGCAATGTGTCTGTGTGACAATAAACAAATCTCGGTAAAAATTCTCCTTGAAATCTTGAAACTTAACCCGTATCTCTGATATACAGGGTCATCGAGTTTTGACGGGTCATAACAATACACGCCAAACTTCTGACTGAAAATAAAACGTCCCAGAATAAATTCATGGCCTAATAATATACCAGCCCGGTGATGGTCGGTATTACTTTGATAATTCCGTCTTAATATTTCCTTGTTTGCACCATGGTCAATTAATTCAGCACTTATATTTAATGCATTGATCCTTGCAAGCTGTCGGCTGTATTTGAAGTAAAAACCCCAGATAAAATATTTTTTATAATCTGAATGTCCGATTTGTTTAACTGCAGAGAAGATGGAAAAATAATAATGATTTCTTTGAGGGAAAAGTTCTTTCCAGTTGGTTTTTTCCCTTTTGATAAAATTAAAATTTCGGAAATAATAATCCAAACCTACAGACATTGTCGGATAATTCAAACCTTTATTAGGTTGTTTGATTCCTCCGTTTGAAATATGATTATAGTTTAAAGAATAGTTAATAATGAATTTGTCATTTATTTTATAGTTTAAATTTGCAGCTATAATTAAAGGAAAGCTGATTTTTGTGCCATAAGCCATGTTGTCCGGATTATTAATGCTATCGTAAGGTCTGCTTAAAAAGGAAAAACCTGCTCCTGCGCGTAACGAGAAATTGAATTTTTTATTGAAACCGAAAAACGGTTCGACATATCCGGTTGTGATTACTCCGTTTCCAAGCTGGGAAGGATTGCCATAATTCCAGAAATAACAGGAGAATCCCAGGCGTGGATAACAATTACATAAATCCCATGCTTTCTTATTGCAATAATGCCAGCTAAAATCTGCTTCAATGCCATAAGGGTAAGAATCATCAAGATTTTGGAGAGCTTTTGTATGCTTTATTAATAAGCCATAATGCAATTTTACACCAAGAGTGAAGGAATTGTTAATTTTAAACAATGTATCATCAGGAATGGTAAAACCAAGCGTTTTAATAATAAAAACAAATTGAAAAATAAAAGTAAATATAAAATATTTCAAGTGAATACAGAATGTTAAATTTTCTCAGTAAATATATACAGTATTTTACACAAAATCATGTGAAACTTGAATTAATTCTATCAAAAATCAAATATAAGAAAAAAGTATAGATGATGCAGGGTAAATAAATTATTGAAAGACCATTGACTATCTATCGTCAGTAAAATTTGTATTTTTGCATATCAAAACTTTATCAGATGAAAAAAAATGCATTATTTCCCGGCTCCTTCGATCCCATTACCAAAGGCCATGAATCTGTTATTATTCGGGCTCTTCCATTATTTGATGAAATCATTGTTGCAATCGGAGAGAACTCTGAAAAGAAAAGTTATTTCCCGATAGAAAAACGTCTCGAATGGATCAGCAAAGTATTTGCAAAATATCCGAATGTAAAAGTAATTACATACAATGGACTTACTGTTGACTTATGCAAAAAGGTAAACGCAACATATATCCTTCGCGGGCTTAGAACATCTGCTGATTTTGAATTCGAGCGCAGCATAGGACAGATGAATAAAAATATTCATCCTGATATTGAAACTGTATTTCTGTTAACAGCTCCCGAATTCACTCACCTGAACTCTTCCATAGTAAGAGAAATACACAGGAACGGTGGAGATGTGAAACAATTTGTTCCTAATGGCATTGATCTGTAATAAAAATATTTAAATGTACCCTTCGACTCCGCTCAGGGTACGGATTCACGCTCGTTGAGCGAAGTCGAAACGAGCAAACCGAAATGAGCAAACCGAGACAAGCAGTAGTGCGTACTTATTTTTTGAATTAATGAAAAAAACAATTTTCTCAAACTTTGTTTTAATTTTAATAAGTGCTGCTTTACCTGCACAAAATGTAACACTCAAAGGAAAAGCGACAGGAGCTGAAGGGAAAAAATTAGATGTTTTTGCGTGGTCAGATCAGCTAACATATAAGCAAACAAAGATTGCTTCAGGAAAAATAGATTCTGCAGGCAAATTCAACTTTTCATTTAAAACAGATGAAACGATCTTTACTTATGTAAAAGTAGATTTCAACCAGGCGCCGCTTTATATTGAGCCCGGAAAAACTTACGACCTTAGCATTTCATGTCCCGACTGCAATTCTCCGGATGATAAAACAAATCCTTATCTCGATCCAAAGTCACTTTCTGTTGTAATAAGCAATTATGATTCAACAGAGCTGAACAACCGCATTATTCAGTTTAATGCCGATTACGATTCTTTTATATGGAATAATTATGTGTCTCTTATAAGACAGCGCAATAAGTCCAAAATTGATACTTTCAAAGCGAATGTTAACAAACGGTTTGGTTCTGTGAAAAATGAATATTTATCAAATCTTATCCGGTACCGTATTGCCACAATTGAGCAGATGGCTCAAATTGCCGGCAGTGAAACCCTTTCAAAAGAATACCTGTGGAAACAACCCGTACTTTATAACAATACCGGCTATATGGAATTCTTTAATGAATTTTTTAAAAGCTATATTATTTCAGGATCAAAGTATATTACAGAAAACGATCTGTACCGGACAATCAACCAGGAAAAGAGTTTTCCTGCTTTGATGGATTCCCTCGGAAAAGATTCCATTTTGAGAAACGAAGTTGTTCGTGAATTAGTTGCCCTGAAAGGGCTTGGAGAAATGTACTACTCTCAGGAGTTTGACAAAACGGCTATTCTTGGTATGTTTAAATACATATCTGAAAAAAGCAAATTTCCGCAGCATAGGCTGGCTGCGGTAAATTACATGAATTTCCTTACAAAGCTGGCTGCCGGAACAACTGCTCCCGCTTTTACTTTAAAGGATTTTAACGGGCAAACGTATTCTCTCTCCGAATTTAACAAAGATAAATATGTTTGCCTGATCTTTTGGACAACTTGGTGTGTGCCGTGTATCGCCGAAATGGATCTGATCGGAAAACTGAAAGAGAAGTATGGAACCAAGGTGGAGTTTGTTGGAATTTCGACTGATAAAGAATTTTTGACCTATTATTATTTCATGCAGAATAATAAGAAATTTAATTTTACCACTCTGCACTGGGGCAATAATACTGATCTCATGGAAAACTATAATGTAAAAGCATATCCTGCGTTTATTCTTATCGGTCCCGATGGAAAAATCGTTCAATCTCCGGCAGAACCGCCAAGCGCTGATCTGGACGCTTTACTTTTTGATCTGACAAAGATCGCCAAAAAGAAATAATCACTTCTTATGTAGCAGGAATCACCACGACTTTTTCCCCTGTACGAAATAAAACCAGAAATATTAAAAATCGCTTCATTCAATAATGACAGACCGCCATCGGTTAATATTTTTTCTGCTGTAGAGCTTACCTCTACAGGCTTTTTATTAACTGAACTTAGAGAAAAAAACGATGGTTGGGAAAAATTTTTCGCTTCAATGTTTTTTGTATTGGGTTTTTTATATTTTTACTCATAGAAAAGTTTGTTTGAAAATTCGCCTCAAAGATGCTGACTATCAATGACATAACCAAACTTTCCCATGTTTTTGTGAATTATTCAGGTTAATTTTATATTAAATTTTAGTTGTTTGTAATTTTTTTTCATAAATTTGCACATTATAATATATAAATAATTTATTCTTTCAAAAAATATTGTTATGATAAAAAAAATATTTATACTATCTTTTGCTATCGGGTTAAGTTTAAATTTAACCGTTAAGGCAGATGAAGGCATGTGGCTTCCTTTGTTAGTGGATCGGCTCAATTATGTTGATATGCAGAAAATGGGCTGCCATTTAACAGCTGAAGAAATATACAGCGTTAATCATTCCAGCCTTAAGGATGCAACAGTTTCATTGAATAATGCAACTACTAATGCTTTTTGTACAGGCTCTATGGTATCGGATGAAGGACTGTTATTTACAAATCACCACTGCGGATATAAATATATCCAGAATAACAGCACTGTTGAAAATGATTACCTGAAAAATGGTTTTTGGGCAATGGACAAAATTGATGAACTACGAAATGATAAATTGTCCGCCACCTTCCTTATATATATGGAAGACGTTACAGGAAAAATTTTGCCTTTTTTAAATAACAATATGTCAGAATTAACACGTTCTGCAACTATTGATTCGCTTGCTGCGATAATTGAAGTCGAAACTGCAAAAAACACAAAATATACTGCAAAAATTTTACCTTTCTTTGAAGGAAATGAGTTTTATATGTTTGTTACACAAACTTATAAAGATATACGCCTTGTAGGTGCCCCCCCCGAAACAATTGGGAAGTTTGGTGCTGATGCCGATAACTGGAAGTGGCCTCGTGAATCCGGAGATTTTTCAATATTTAGAGTGTATATGGCTCCTGATGGAAGCCCTGCAGAATATTCTAAAAATAACGTACCTTATAAACCAAAGCATTTTTTCCCCATTTCTATTAAAGGTGTGAAAAAAAATGATTTCGCAATGGTTTTAGGCTATCCTGGCACTACAGACCGCTTTATGACTTCTTATGGAGTAGAGTTTACTATTAACAAATACAACCCAACAATTATTAAAATAAGGCAAAAAAGGCTTATTCTCATGGACGAGAAGATGGACGCACATGAAGATATTAGATTCAAGTATTTAACTAAACATTTTGAAATCTCAAATTATTTTAAATATTATATAGGGCAGTCTGAACAACTTGAAGAATTAAGTATTTATGATAAAAAATTTACTATAGAAAAAGCTTTTACTGAATGGTGTAGTAAGGATCCCCAAAGAGAAGAGAAATATGGCATGGTCCTTAAAGATATCGCTAATGCTTATAAAAACATGGGGAAATATATTGTTGCAGTATTATATTATAGTGAAGCTGTAACCAGAGGCATTGAAATTATTAACTATACTAATACTTTTGCAGATCTGGCTAAATTACTTAAACAATCTTCTAACACT
>JBBAAT010000131.1:0-7641 GCA_041658145.1 Bacteroidales bacterium
GAACAGGATTGGGAGGCCCGGATATTTCTCCAACAGCATTCCTCGTTGATTTATGTAATAAAGTCTATTTATCAGGATGGGGAGGCCCGAATATTAATGGTTTTGGAGGCACTTCCGGATTACCTGTCACTTCCAATGCTTTTCAGAATACAACGGATAATAATGACTATTACCTTCTGGTTATTAGCGATGATGCTTCTTCGTTAATCTACGCGACGTATTTCGGGAGTCCTAATGCATATGAACACGTTGATGGCGGGACAAGCCGTTTTGACCGTATCGGGCGGATATATCAGGGTGTTTGCGCCGGTTGTGGCGGATGGGATGATTTCCCTACAACCCCCGGTGCGTATTCGACTACAAACGGTAGCACCAATTGCAACAATGCGGTTATTAAATTTGATTTTATGTCGCCACTTCTTGTTGCCGATTTTGAAATTCCATCAGTAGGATGTGCCCCATATAATGCATACTTTCATAATACGTCAAGTACAACAGGAGGCAATGGAGTCAATTATTTCTGGACATTTGGAGATGGCGGAACATCTATGCAATTTGATCCTTCTCATATATATGCCCAGTCTGGAATCTTCAATGTCATGTTGATCGTTTCTGATACAGGATCCTGTAATTTATACGATACAATAATGAAACAGGTGGTTGTACTTGACAATTCTGCAGATACGTTACCTGTAAAATATATTTGTCTGGGCGATTTTACACAGATAGGATTATTGCCTTTACCGGATTCGTCAATTACATATCAATGGATACCGGCCACAGGCCTTAGCAATGACACAATTTCAAATCCTTATGCGGATCCTGTTAATACAACGGATTATATTCTTTTTATTTCAAATGGTATATGTACAGATACAATCCACCAAAAAGTAGAGGTATATTTATTAACAGTGAATGCCGGCCCTGATACGACTATATGTTCGGGAAACATATTATTGACAGCTATTTCTACTGGAGTACCAACAACTTATGTCTGGTCCACTTCGCCAAATCTGACGGATACACTGAATAATCCGATTACCAATAATTCCGTACTTGTCAGTCCGACCGCTACTACGACTTACTATGTACAGGTTTCGAATCAATATTGCAATAAAATGGATAGTGTTAAGGTTACGATTTCGGAGGTAAATATTAATGCAGGTAACAATCAGACCATTTGTGCCGGCGACACTGTTTCGATCAGTGTCACTAACCTCAATCCTTCAAATCCATTGACATACCAATGGTCGCCAATCGTTTCAATTATTAGCGGCGCTGATTCTTCAACAGCTGTTGTAAACCCCGACACTACCACCTTATATGTTGTTATAGCAACAGATACCTTAGGTTGCCAGAAAACGGATACGGTCACAATACTTGTTACTGTCATTATTCCCAATTTTATTTCTGATAGCGTAAACTGTTTTGGTGACTGCAATGGTTCTGCCTCTTTGAACCCTTCCGGTGGTATTTCACCTTATTCATATCAATGGAGTGGGGGCCAGACAACTCCTGGTGTAAACGGACTTTGTGCCAACAATTATACTGTAACTATCACTGATGATTTAAACTGTAAATTGATATTGCCATTCACTATACATTCTCCGCAACCACTTGTTGCAATTATTTCAGATTCGGGCATAGTGGAATGCGATTCTGTTTGTGACGGTTATGCAACTCTGCTGGTGAGTGGTGGTACACTTTCCTATCAATACCTGTGGATCGACGGCCAAATCACACCAACTGCCGACAGTCTTTGCGGAGGCAATTATTCGGTGACTATAACCGACAATCACGGATGTATCACCAACCTTTCCGTTAATATTGTTGATACATCCAATTTTTTCGCGGCTATTGATAGTATTATTCCTCCGTCATGTTACGGATATTGCGATGCTTTGGCATTTGCTATTGCAAACGGTGGGTCGCAGCCATATACCTATAACTGGAATAATGGTGAACATGGTTCAAATACCGACAGCCTTTGCTCAGGAATACATAATGTGATGGTTTTTGAAGCGGGTGGTTGCATAAGGGACATATTTTTCAATATCAATCAACCAACCCCGGTTATACTTACTCCTGTGTTTTTAATGGGGCCAAGTTGTGCAGGTTTATGTAACGGGCAGATCACTATGAATGCATCAGGTGGAACACCTTCATATACTTACGTATGGAGTAATAGTCAGACGGGGTCTGCTGCAATCAATCTCTGTGATGGGACATATTATGTTACAGCTTACGATTCGCACAATTGTCCTCAGGTTGATACATTGACACTTGTTGATCCAACTCCTCTTCTGGTGAATGTGGTTGCATCAAATGTGCCTTGTGAGGAAATTTGTAACGGTGTGGCTACTGTTTCGGCATCTGGCAGTGTACCACCATATTCATACCTGTGGAGTAATGGATTCACAGGAAATCCGGCAACCGGTCTGTGTTCCGGAACATATACTGTTACAGTGACTGATTCTCATTTTTGCTCAAGTATAGTTACTGTAGTTGTTGAAGATTCAACTGTTTTCCCTCCAGTGATTCTTACGTATGCAGATGATACGATTATATACAGCACTCAGAGCACAGAATTGCACACAACAATTATCAGTGGTTTTACGTATTCATGGTTACCAACAACAGGGTTGAATAACCCGTCATCTCCCGAACCTGCTGCAACTCCTACATCGACTACTACTTATTATGTGACTATTACAGATCAATATGGTTGTACGTATGTTGATTCGGTTACAATTTATGTGATTGATGTGTTGTGTGATGAATCGCAGATATTTATTCCCAATGCTTTTACGCCAAACGGTGATAATAACAACGATGTGCTATATGTGAGAAGCAATGTAATGAAGAGCATTTACTTTGTGATCTATGACCGCTGGGGAGAAAAAGTTTTTGAAACCTATGATATGAGTCATGGCTGGGATGGTACATTCCGCGAAAAAGCCTGCGATCCCGGCGTTTTTGATTATTATATGAAAGCGATTTGTATTGACGATAAAGAGTTTATTAAGAAGGGGAATATAACGCTAATAAGATAGTCCCCTCTTGAGAGGGGATTAGGGATAAGATAGTCCCCTCTTGAGAGGGGATTAGGGATAAGATAGTCCCCTCTTGAGAGGGGATTAGGGATAAGATAGTCCCCTCTTGAGAGGGGATTAGGGGTGTGTAATTTCGAAACTTAAAAATGCAGCGCAGAAAAATTATTCCATACAACACCAAATTAAAAGAAATGGCACGAGGACTAAGAAACAATAGTACTTTGTCAGAGGTCTTGCTTTGGGCTTATTTAAAAGGAAAGCAAATGCATGGATATGATTTTCACAGACAAAAGCCATTGGATAATTACATAGTAGATTTTTTCTGTAACGAATTGATGTTAGCAATAGAGATTGATGGAGATAGTCACGACAACAAATATCATCATGATGTGAAAAGGCAAACAGAAATAGAATCGTATGGTATTTCTTTTCTGCGGTTCCCTGATATGGATGTTAAAAGGAATATGCCGGAAGTATTAAGAATAATTGAAAACTGGATAATTGATAAAAATAATGTCGGGAACTAATGCGCACTTTTTCTGTGTTGAAAAATAGTATTAATGTTCTGACACACCCCTAATCTCCTCTCAAGAGGGGACTAATTCGAAGCACATGAGTAAATGGCTATTGTATATTTTGACTTTCTTTCTTTCTTTTTGCGGTTTCTTTTCCGAAGCTCAGGACATCCATTTTACCCAATACTACACAAGTCCGGAAAATCTAAATCCAGCGCTGACAGGCTTTTTTAACGGTACTCAACGTTTTACATTACAGAATAAAACACAGTGGAGATCTGTTACTACGCCATTCAAAACTCTTTCTGCATCTTATGATATGCCTGTACGGAAGCGTTATTTTAAACAGGATATTTTTGGCGGAGGCATTGTTTTTAACCGCGACCAGGCAGGTGATTCAAAATTTGGAACGACTCAGGCAAATATTTCTTTATCGTATATCCGTTCTATCAGCAGGATCAATAACCAGTTTGTTTCATTTGGCATACAAGCGGGAGCAGCGCAGCGAACCATTGATTATTCAAAGCTTGTTTTCGACAGCCAGTATGATGGAACATCCTTCAATCCTGCACTTTCAAACAATGAACAATTCTCTAAAGAGAATTTTATTTTCTTCGATCTTTCTGCCGGCGCATATTGGCATTATATCCGGCACAAAGGTCTTTATTATAATGGTGGTATAGCTTTATTTCATATTAACAAACCAAAGCAATCTTTATTTGGCAATAACGATATTCGCCTCGACCGGAAGTTTGTAATGCATGGTAATTCACAGTTTGAAGTCACAAAAAAAATCCTTGTTCTTCCCGGATTCCTTTTTATGCAACAAGGAACATGCAATGAAATTGACATAGGCGCTTTGGGAAAATTTATTATAGAGCCTGCCGAAGCCAATTACCTTGCATTACAATTTGGAATGTATTACCGTTTTAAAGATGCGCTGAATTTTATTGCAGGATTAGATTATAAAAATATTTCGGTAGGAATAAATTATGATGTAAATACATCAAACCTTGTTCCTGCAAGCCATTCGAGAGGGGGCTTTGAAATATCCCTGATTTATATTATGAATAATAATACTAAAACATACGTGAAGAAAGTTCCGTGTCCGATATTTTAAAAAAATCGAGAAAATTTTTCATAGTCAATCAGAGTTGAGTTTAAAATGAAGGATGTAGAAAGTAAACAGATAAAAAAGTAAATTCCTACTTTATTAATATGGGATTTGTATGGAAATAAGCGACCAGAAAAATATTTATTACGACCTTGTACAGCAGATTTCGGATGTTTATGTACAGGGCAGACAAAAAGCTGTTTTAGCTATTAATACTTATCTTATTGAAACCTATTGGAAAATAGGTCAATATATTGTAGAGTTTGAGCAAGGTGGCAGTGCAAAGGCAAAATATGGTAAAGCATTATTGGAAAATCTTTCAAAAGACCTGTCGAAATTGCACGGTAAGGGATTTAGTCGTTCCAATCTTAACTATATGCGGTTGTTTTATCAACATTATCCAATTTGTGAGGAGCTTCCTCACAAATTAAGCTGGACACATTTTTGTGAATTGGTAAAAATAGACGATCCGCTGGAACGTTCATTTTACGAGAAACAAACCATCATAGAAAATTGGAGTACCACCGAATTGATACGCCAAAAAAAATCTTCCTTATTTCTTCGTTTGGCTGCTTCAAAAGACAAAGAAGGCATTTTGCAATTATCCAGACAAGGACAAATTATTCAAAACCCTGCCGATCTTATTCGTGAACCTTATGTGTTGGAGTTTTTAAAAATACCCGAACCTTACCATCTGAGAGAATCCGATCTGGAAAAACGTATTATTGATCAGTTACAACAATTTTTGCTTGAACTGGGCAAAGGTTTTGCATTTGTTGGCAGGCAGTACCGTGTACCGGTCGGCAACCGACCTCACCATGTGGATTTGGTTTTTTACCACCGCATTCTTAAATGTTTCGTACTGATTGACCTGAAAAAAGAAGAAGCAGGTTACGAAGACGTGGGGCAAATGAACATGTACCTTGGCTATTTTGAAGCCGAAGAAAATACTGAAGGCGACAATCCGCCCGTTGGAATTGTGCTGGCAAAAGAAAAGGACGAACTACTTGTAAAATACGCCTTGCATAACATTTCTTCGCAGCTTTTTGTTAGTAAATACCAGCTTTACCTGCCCAACCGTGAAGAGTTACAACAGTTGATAATCCGGCAATTAAAAATGGATAACGAAAACAATGAGTAAAAGATACAAACATACCGAAATTGGCCTTATTCCTTGGAAATTGGGAGATGAAAATATTTGTTGATATTAGCAACCTGGCTGAAGGAATCTACATAGTGAGAATGAATAATAGCACCATCACAAAGTAAACGGATAAATAAAAATAGGTGAAGCAAGACAAACTAAAATAGCTCACTGCAAAGGCGAAGCAGGAAATAAGTTAGGTTTAATTATGATTAGACAAAAAATAATTATCGGGCTATTTTTGTTGAGTGGATTTTCATTCTCTCAGAATTATTGTGATTGTGATACCGTCAGAAAAAATAAAAATTTTACAAATTTTTGCAGGGAATACCTTGATTATCGGTTTGTACCTGTGGAAAAAGGTAAAGCTAATTTTGTACGGTATGTTTTTTATTGGAAAGGGAAAAAATCAAGTAGATACCCATGGGAGGTTTTTTTTAGAAAAGACAGATGGGTTCATGACGGAAAAGAAATTTCTTATACAGATACTTTAGAATTGCTTAATGGACTATATCAAAGCAAAGACAAGAAAGGTAGAATTAAGGAAGAATACAATTACAAAAATGGTCTTTTAGTAAAAGTTTTAAATAAAGACAGGTCTGTATTTAGAGCTAAAGAAAAAGGTAAAAAAGTAAAAGAAATATTAGAATATGATTATTTGAAATTTCCTTTTACAATTCATTATAATTGCTACAATCACAAGGGAAAGATTAAATATAACACATTTGAATTTTATGATAATGGCTATTGGACGGGAAGACTTTCGAAAAAGGAAATGAACGAAAATATGTTTGAGATTGCAACTGATCCATAGCATAACTAAGGGTCACAGGCGTTTGCTTTCAGGTGGCTGGTCAGTGGCTCGTTGAACAAGGAAGTAATAATTTTGAACGGCGGTGCTTCGTGGAAAATACAGTGCTAAACATCGCCACAGAAAAGCAAGCGCCAAAACGTTGCATGAATTGTAAAAAGGTAAATATTATAATAGCAAAATATAGCGATTAGTGAAGTAATGATAAGATAAAGAGATGAGATTTTTTTTAATTTCAATAATTATTTTAAACACCCTGTCAATACAGGCGCAGACGAAGGAAGAAAACCTGAAGTATGGCGATGAGGCTTTTGCTGACGGCGATTATTACAGCGCTTCTGCTTACTATTTCAGCAACCTTCAGAAGGATAAAAAAAATATTCCGCTTGCATATAAATATGCCGAATCATGCCGTCTGTTCAATGATTACATAAGCGCTGAAAAGTGGTATTCGGTTGTAAACGTTTCTAAAAAAAGCAAAGACTATCCGCTTGTCTTGTTTTACCTTGCATTGATGGAAAAGAGCAATGGCAAGTATCAGGAGGCTCATAATAATTTTTCTGATTATTATAATGCGCATAAGTCTGAGGATACTTATTTTACACGCAAAGCGCTGCATGAAACCGAAGCCTGCGAATTTGCTGAAAAAATTCTGAATGACACTATTCCCGTGCTGATAGAACATCTTGCCGAAAATGTAAATACTCCTTATTCCGAATTTGGCGCACTGCGGTTGGGTGATACAACACTTGTTTATTCTTCGCTGAGGCCTAATTCCACTGAGGAATTTGAATACCTGCTCCCGAATTTTTATCTCTCAAAAATTTATCAGTCGAAAAACACTATAGCCGGATGGTCTGCCGGTAGCGGGTTTTCGCTAAAGATTAATAACAAAGGAACAAATAATGCCAATATTACATTCAGCAGCGATCATAAGAGGATGTATTTTTCGCGTTGTACTACAGGAAAAATCAGCGAAACCAGATGCGCTTTATGCATGATGG
>JBBAAT010000132.1:0-7553 GCA_041658145.1 Bacteroidales bacterium
AATATAGAAATGTTTCTTGCCAAAGTAATCAGAAATGGATGTTGAAGTTTTCTTTTGTCCATCTATTTCTTTGTAAATTGATTTAGCGATATTGAATATTTCAGAATCAGCTCTTTTTGCATATTTGAGAAACATATCAGTTGCCACCAAACGGTTGATTTCATTGGTCCCTTCAAAGATGCGATTGATCCTGGAGTCGCGATAAGCCTTGTCAGTAGGCATTTCTGCTGAGAAGCCCATCCCTCCATGAATCTGCAAAGCCTCATCCACAATATAATCCAGTACTTCTGATCCAAAAACCTTCAAAACAGCCGCTTCCATTGCATATTCGCTAAGCGCTTCGAGGTATGCTCTGATTTTTTCCATACCATTTGCAATATGCATATTAATAGTATCGTCAACATATTTGCTTGTACGGTAAACAGCGGTTTCAGCAGCAAATTGCCTTATCACCTGTTCGGCGAGCTTATATTTTATGGCACCGAAATTTGAGATAAATGTTCCGAATTGTTTGCGTTCGTTGGCGTAATTTACAGAATGCATAATTGCTCTCCTGCCTGCACCCAGCACATTTGCTCCAAGTTTGATCCGACCGATATGAAGAATGCCAAGAGCAATCCTAAAGCCTTCGCCTCTTTTCCCGAGAAGATTTTCAACAGGTACTTTGCAATCGTTGAAGAATATCTGAACAGTGGAAGATCCTTTGATCCCCATTTTTTTTTCTTCAGGGTTAAATGTAATACCCGGGAAATTGCGTTCAACAATGAAAGCGCTTAATATTTTATCAGTATCAATTTTAGCAAAAACAGTGAGTACCTCAGCAAAACCACCATTGGTGATCCACATTTTCTGTCCATTCAGAATATAATATTTCCCGTCTTCAGAAAGGCTGGCTTTAGTTTTTCCCGAATTAGCATCAGATCCTGCATTTGGTTCAGTAAGACAGTATGCTCCGGCATATTCGCCTGAAGACAGTTTCGGAAGATATTTTTGTTTTTGTTCTTCTGTTCCATAATAGAGAATTGGCAGTGTACCTATGCCCGTATGTGCCGAATAAGCTACCGCAAATGAATAACCTGCGCCAATAATATCTGATGCAAGCATTGATGTTACAAAAGATTGCCCAAAACCGCCGTATTCTTCAGGTACCGAAATTCCAAGAAGTCCTAATTCACCTGATTTTGTGACTAAACTTCTCATAAGTCCGGGTTCCAGGTTGTCGATTCTGTCAAGAATAGGAAGCACTTCTTTTTCAAGGAAATCCTGACACATACCTGATATCATTTTCTGTTCTTCGTCAAACTCTTCGGGAATAAAAATATCTGTAGCCGATGATTCCGAAAGAAGAAATTCACCGCCTTTTAATATTTTTATTTTTCTATTTTCCATCTGCTATGGTTATATGTGGATTGCAAAAGTACATAGTATTCTGGTTAAAAACAAAAGTATAAAATCCTTCATCCTCTTTATATGCTCTTTCATATACTTTACCATGCAAGCGATTTTTCGTTCAGATCGCCGAAAATGATAACTTTTTACCTTTCAATAAGTTGTATATGATTTCCTGAATCAATTCTTTAATAATATTTTTGCGTTTTCCAATGCAGCATTTGTCAGTTCATTTCCACTCAGCATTTTTGCAATCTCAGTGATACGCTCTGTTTTGTTAAGCGACTTGATTTTTGTATAAGTAATATTATTATCGGTTTCCTTAAAGACAAGAATGTGAGATGTACCTTTTACTGCTATTTGTGGCAAATGCGTGATGGTAATTACCTGCATGGTAGCCGACATTTTTTTTATGATTTCGCCAACTTTGTCAGCAATTTCGCCGGATACACCTTGATCAATCTCATCAAATATAATGGTGGGAAGAAGTTTTTTTACTGATATCAATGATTTGATACTTAACATAAGCCTTGAGAGTTCTCCACCTGACGCCACTTTCGATAGCTCTTTCAATTCGCCGCCTTTATTCGCATTGAACAAAAACAATACTTTGTCTTTTCCGTAATTATTATATTCCGGTAATGCAGAATATGAAATTTTAAATTCGGCATCAGGCATTGCCAGTTTTCTCAATACTTCCATTATGCCTTTCTCAATTCTCGGAATGGCATTTTTGCGGTTCTTTGTAATTTCAGAAGAAAGTCCGGCAAGGTGTGTTTCGGAAATTTCAATCTGCTTTTTAATATGTTCGATCTGCTGATCAAGGGATATCAATGAATCAAGCTTTTTTGAAATTTCATCTTTAATTTCTATAAGTTCCTTTATTGTATTTACTCTGTGTTTTTGCTGAAGGTGATAAATAAAGTCAAGCTTTTCGTTTATTAAACGGATTCTTTCAGGGTTGAATGTTATTTTCTGTTCAACTGATTCAATTTCCCGGGCAATGTCTTTTAATTCAATCATGCAACTTTCAAGTCTTGTAGAAATCTCAGATAGATCAGGATGCAAAGCAGCCATTTTACTCAATATAGCGCTGACTTCATTAAGTCCTGATGACAAGCTAAAATCTCCTGACAGCAATGAAGATGAAGCTTTGTTCAAATTAAACTTGATTTCTTCGGAATGGGTCAGAATTTCTAATTCTTTTTCGAGTTCTTCCTGTTCCCCATCTCTTAAATGTCCGGTATTAAGCTCATCAAACTGGAATTGATAATAATCATAGTCGGTTTTTGATTGTTTTTCTTTTTCAAGAAGTTCAGATAATTCAGTGTTTAACCGGTTATAATGAATATATTCTTTTCTAAAATTCAATAGCAGTTCATCGTGTTGTATATAGCTGTCAATAAAGGCTAACTGAAATTTCGCATCCTGAATAGTAAGTATTTTGTGCTGAGAGTGAACATCAATAAGCATCTCCCCTATTTCCTTTAATAGATCAAGATTAACGGGCGAATCATTAATGAAGGCTCTGGATTTACCGTTGTGGCTTATTTCTCTTCGGATTACAGTTATATTATCATAATCGAGTTCATTCTGAGAAAAGAAATCTGCCAGTCCGTAATCTTTAATCTGGAAGGTACCTTCTACAACACATTTCTTAGATTTGTCAAGCAAGACTTGGGTATCGGCACGCTGTCCGAGAATGAGCGAAAGAGCGCCCAGCAGAATGGATTTTCCCGCTCCTGTTTCTCCTGTAATAATAGTAAAGCCTTCCTTGAAATCAATTTCAAGTTCATCAATTAATGCATAATTATTTATGGATAGATGTAAAAGCATATACTTTCAATAGTTAGGAGTCATTAGTGGTTATACTTTGTATGGGGCATATTTTGAACTTTTATATTTATACCGGATATTAGAATAATGGTTTTATATGGTTGGATGGTTATATGGTTAATTTTGTATTTGTTAAATTTATCTGGTAGTTTATTTCTTTTGGCAGCTTTTGTAATTCGCCAAAAATGTGCTTGTACTCTTCCTCTTTCATCAGCTTCCTTACTTTTGATTTTTCATTCCAGTCAAATGATTCTTTAATCCCGCACATGCGGGACTGTAATGATAAAACTTAATTTTAAATATTTTCTTTCAATCATCATTAGTTTTTAACATTTCAGCCATAAAACCATATAACCATATAGCCATATAACCATCCCAAGCGCTCAAGATTAAGATTCAAACTTGCCTGCGACAGGCAGGGATTGACAAAAGCGCGATTTATGACCTTTAACAGTTTTTTACTTCGTAATCTGGTTGTATTTATTGGAATTTGTAGGATCTATCTCTTTGCAGATATCGGCAACTTTCTTTTTATCAATTACACTGGCATTGGAATAAATATTCACAATTTCGTCAGCCTTAGCATTAAAAAATAACTGCATAAGGTATGATCCTGGTTTTTCTTCATGATTTTTTTTTAACATAGCAAGCCCTGCGGTAATAGGAGTTTTGGCAGTGGCTGCATTGTCAACCATCATATCAAGTCCTTTTCTATGGTAATTGTAAATACATTCCCTGATAGGGCTGTATATGTTATTAAGCAGGTTTTCAATAAGCCAGTAGCGGTTTTTCTGGTTTTCAAATGCCTTCCATCCCTTTTCCGGTGCATTCTGGGCATTTGTAATAATTGTTTGAGCCTTGTCGAATAAAGTGGTTCCTCCTTTTAACTGGTATGAATCGAAATCAATGCCTATTATCAGATATGCATAATATGCAAGAATAGAAGTAAGATTAGATGTAAATGTATTTTCATTATAATTAAGAGGTAGATATTCTGTATATGTAAATTGCAAATCTTTGTCAATAAGGTTAAGCATAACTGAGTTGAAAGAACTTTTATATATTGGCCTTCTCGATTGCACCTGAATGTTACCTGAAAAAACATCATTATTTCTATCTGATATTGTAATCAGTATGGTACATTCTATTTTTTCTTCCTGAGAAACAATATAATTGGTCCATTTTCTCGAATTCATAAATTCATAAATAGAGGTCTGCAAAGTTTCATATATCTTTGTGTCGCTATTCTGCGCTTGCACAGTTGGCGTAGTAGCTACTGACACAATACAGTTGAGTTCCTGAGCTATGCTGCCTGATGCATATCCGATCAAAAATAAAAGTACAAGTGCAATTTTGCGCATATATGGATGTTTATTGAAATTAGCTTATCAGTTCAATTATTTTGTCAACAATATCTTTTGCCACTTCGGTTTTATGTTTCAGATCAAATTTAGTGATTTTATTATTCCTGTCAATAATGGAAATTTTATTTGTACTGTGCCTGAATCCGGCCCCTTTATCTTTTAACGAATTAAGAACGATGAAGTCGAGGTTTTTATTTTGCAGTTTATTTTTGGCATATTCAATTTCATTGTTTGTTTCGAGCGCAAAACCCACAAGCAACTGGTTTTCATGTTTCTTTTTGCCTAGTTCACCAAGTATGTCATTTGAAGGTTTTAGTTTTAATATAAGCTCCGCCCCTGTTTTTTTTATTTTTTGCGGAGCAAGTGTTTCGGGAGTATAATCAGCAACTGCTGCTGCCATAACCGTTACATCTGCTTTTCCAAATTCAGCGATACAAGCGCGGAGCATATCGTTTGATGAAATTACATCAATCCTTTTAATATTGGAATTTGAAGTATTCAAATTAACAGGTCCCGCAATAAGGGTCACCTTTGCCCCATTATTTGCTAATTCTTCAGCAATAGAAAAGCCCATCAATCCTGATGAATGATTCCCGATAAAGCGGACCGGGTCAATTGCTTCATAAGTTGGTCCGGCAGTAACGAGTGCGGTTTTACCTTCAAGTTTTGCTTTTTTATGATACTCTTTTTTAATAAAAGAAATAATGTTTTCCGGCTCTTCCATACGGCCTTTTCCCTGGTAACCACAAGCAAGAAAACCTTCTGAAGGTTCAATAATTTCAATCCCGTTTTCTTTAAGATATTTCAAATTTTTCTGAACAACAAAACGCTCATACATTTCGCAGTTCATAGATGGAGCCAAAAATATTTTTTTGTTGAACGCAAGAAGTAAGGTAGAAAGAGCATCATCGGCAATACCGGCAGCAAATTTTCCAATAATATTTGCAGTAGCCGGCGCTACGATACAAATATCTCCCCAATCTGAAATGGAAACATGTTCTGTTAAATAATCATTGTCTTCACCGAAAAGGTTGCAATACAACTTGTTTTGTGAAAGGGTTTCAAGTGTAACTTTTGTAACAAACTGAAGGGCATTTAAAGTGGCAACAATTCTTACTTCAGCGCCGGCTTTTTTTAGTAGTCTTATCAGCACAGCAGACTTATAGGCTGCAATACCGCCACTGATGCCCAGTATGATGTGCTTTCCTTTCAACATAAAGGATGGTTCTATTTAGGTGATTGTCTATAATGTCGTCATTGCGAACGCAGTGAAGCAATCTAATCATTGTGCGTCAATAGATTGCTTCGTCGTACCTCCTCGCAATGACGTTTTGTATTGATTTTATAAACAAGCACTATTTACTTAAGGCTTCCTTGTTTGGATTTCTAAAATAGATTTGTCCATTCAGAAATTCGTGAATGGCAATAAGTGTTGGCTTGGGTATATGTTCATAATATTTTGCAATCTCAATCTGCTCCTTGTTTTCAAATATTTCTTCCAGATTGTCGGTAGAAGAAGCAAATTCCGAAAGTTTATTATTCAATTCTTCTTTAATTTCAATGCCGATTTGGTTGGCGCGTTTTGAAATAACAACAACTGATTCGTATATATTCCCGGTTGGTTCAACAAATTCGGTTATCTCACGTGTAATGGTGCTGGTTTCGATTTTTATTTTTTTATAATCCATGTGTTCTTATGATTTTATATTATTGATCTTGTTAATTTCTTTTAATGAATTTTTATTTACAATTTCTGCTTCCTTCTGAAATTTACTTTGAGGAAAAGCATCTATCAGAACACTGTAAGCGTCAACAGATGCTTGGTACCTTTCAAGTTTTTTTGATTGAATGCTGTTATTTGCATACAGGTAGTTTGCTTTCATAATATAATAAAGTATCTCCTCTTTGAATTTTGTATCCGGATAATCCTTCATCGTATTGTTGAATAAAACTATGGCTGCCTTATAATCTTCGAGTTTAAAATACAATTTTGATACTTCATACTCTTTATATTCTAATTTGGATCTCAGATCATCGATCAACTTATTGCACAAGGCCACACTATCGCTGGCAGGGTATATATTAACAAAAAGCTGAAGTTCTTTAATGGCGCTTACCGTATTGGTTTGATCAAGTGTGTAATCGGGCGAATCGAGGTAAGTGCAATAAGCACTAAGGTATTGAGCCTCGCGGGCATATTTACTGTGAGGATAAGTAGTTGTAAATGATTTAAAATAATATGCAGCAGTTGTATAGTCACTGCTACCGTAATAGCAATATGCATAATAGTAATATATTTTCTCGGCTTTTTCTGTACCCCTGTAATATGTGATCAATTCGTCAAATAACTGCTGAGCATGAAAATAGTCCTCTTTCATGTAATAGGCTTCTGCGGCTGTGTATTTTTCATTCATATCAGTGCTTTTTAATAGCCTCTGATATTTACTGCAAGACCAAACAGCAGTGATAACAAACAAAATAACAGACGTATATATTAATTTTTTAAACATTTTGCAAAAGTACAAATTTTGATTGAATTACAAAACGTAACTTATAAAGTATTTGTTGTGCGGTTTTTTTTAAGTTCAATTATTTTTCACCAGCATGGAAGTATACCTTTCAGAAGAAGTTTCGACAACAATGAAATATATTCCATTATTTAATTCATTAATATCAATATATAGCCGGTTTTTTCCCGGGATAAAAGATGGTTTTTTATTATAAACTTTATTTCCGATCATGTCATATATATCAATGTTTGCGATTTCGGCTTTGCTTGTATTGACAATAATATTAAACATTCCATCAGACGGATTTGGATAAATCTCAACTGAATTAAATGCCGTTCCAGGATTTAATCCAACGTTTGTAACGTTGATTTGAGCAGTAGTTGTGTCAGATCCGCAAGCATTATATGCAATTAATTGTACCGTGTAAATGCCGTTAGCAGTATAACTATGAGAT
>JBBAAT010000133.1:0-7550 GCA_041658145.1 Bacteroidales bacterium
AATGAATCATTTCGCTTTAAAATCTAAATTGTACCTTGCAGCTATTAAAGCCGCTTTCAAAGAACTATATATTTTAAAAAATATGGACGATAATACAAATTTAATTTTTGCGTAACATCAGTTATAAATAATAATAAATAAAAAATGCGTAACATCAGTAATCGAAAATGATTTTTAATTAAAATGACCGAAATGAATTACATCCTTTTTGATAACCCCAACCGGAACGATCTTCTGCCTCTTACATTTACAAGACCTGTGGCTGATATCAGAATAGGAATACTTACTATTCGCGAAAAATGGGAAAAGCGCCTGAATGCAAAAACATCTTTACTTACCGAAGATTACCTTAGTGTCAAATACCCTATTGTTAAAGCCGCGCAGAACATCCTGATCAATGGCTCAATATGTCCGAATGATAAGCTGGTAAATCTTATAAAAAAGCTGAAATCCAACCAAGCGCTCGTACACGAAGATTACCTGATTGCTATCCATCTGAATGAGAAAGATGTCGAAAACTTTAAAAGCGCTGAAAACATTGAAGATGTTGAAACAGACGAACCGCATATTAAAATAAATAATTTGTGGGAAATTTTTTCAAAAAATGCACAGGCAATTCAGGAAGATTTCGAACTGATAACTAAAAACAGAAAATCAAAAAATCTGAGCGCTACGAATACATTGATCAATCCTGAACAGATATTTGTTGAAAATGATGCAAAAGTAGAATGTGCCGTTCTTAATGCTACTGAGGGACCAATTTATATTGGCAGCGGGGCTGAAATAATGGAAGGCTCTGTCGTCCGCGGGCCATTTGCATTATGCGAGCATGCCACCCTTAAAATGTCAGCAAAAATATATGGACCTACTACAATAGGACCTTATTCAAAAGTTGGCGGCGAAGTAAATAATTCTGTTATCTTTGGTTTCTCGAATAAAGCACACGACGGCTTTCTGGGAAATTCTGTAATTGGCGAATGGTGCAATATTGGAGCTGACAGTAATAATTCCAACTTGAAAAATAATTATGCAGAAGTGAAATTATGGAATTATCCGCAAAAGAAATTTTTACCTACCGGACTTCAATTTTGCGGTCTTATCATGGGCGACTACAGCAAATGTGGTATTAATACCATGTTTAATACAGGTACTGTCGTTGGTGTGAGCGCTAACATATTTGGACATGGATATCAACGAAATTTTGTGCCTTCTTTTTCATGGGGCAACTCATTAACAGGCTTCTCTACATTTGATATCGATAAAGCAATTGAAGTGTCAGAAAAAGTATTTGAACGCAGGAAAATGATTTTTGATGAAACAGAAAAAAATATTTTACGGAGTGTATTTGAATTAACCCGCGAATACCGCTTACTGTAATTTGGCATACACATTGACATTAGGGTGCCTCTAAAAACTCAATTGTCGTCATTGCGAGCATAGCGAAGCAATCTCATTATCAGCAAGATTGCTTCGGTCGTTCCTCCCTCGCAATGACGTATTTCATAGTTTTTAGAAACGCCTATTAGCGGTCTTTCTTAAAAAATACTATTTTCTCTGACAGTTTGACACGAAAGGAGTTTTTATAATGAATGATTTTTTATTTGAATTACAAAAATTTGATGTTCCGAATATTATTGACGAGGACGCAGAATTTATTCCATTGCTTTCTCCCGAAGATGAGGAGCAGATGAATGCTGAGGCATTACCCGATGTTTTGCCTATATTGCCATTACGCAATACTGTTCTTTTTCCCGGCGTTGTTATTCCAATCACGGTTAGCCGCGACAAATCGATCAATCTTTTACGCGATGCATACAAAGACACAAAGGTTATCGGGGTGGTTTCTCAAAAAGATGTTTCTATTGAGGATCCGGGATTTCCCGATCTGAACTCTATCGGTACAATTGCCAGGATATTCAAGGTATTACAAATGCCTGATGGCAGTTCTACTGTTATTATACAGGGGAAAAAACCATTTCGCTTAAACGAATGTGTACAAACCAATCCGTATTTCAAAGCAACTGTTTTACCTTATGAAAATGCCAAAATGCCAGTCAAAGATGATAGGTTTGAAGCATTAATTTCATCCATTCGCGACCTTGCAATACAGATTATCAGACTGTCCCCGAATATTCCGTCTGAAGCAGCTTTTGCTATTAAGAATATTGAAAGCCCTGCATTTTTAATAAATTTTGTTTCTTCCAATCTGAATATTGCTGTTGCAGAAAAGCAGAAACTACTTGATATTTCCGACCTTATCGAAAGAGCGAACCTGGTTCTTACTTATCTTACTAAAGAAATCCAGATGCTTGAGCTTAAGAATCAGATACAGTCGAAAGTAAAGGTTGATATTGACAAGCAACAGCGGGATTACCTGTTAAATCAGCAATTAAGGACCATTCAGGATGAACTTGGCGGGAATCCAAATGAACAACAGATAAATTCTCTTAAAGAAAAAGCATCAGCAAAGAAATGGAAGCCCGAAATAGCAGAGGTCTTTAACAGGGAATTGAGTAAGTTGCAGCGCATGAATCATGCTGCTGCCGAGTATTCCATACAGATGAATTATGTTGAAGTGATGGTTGAACTACCGTGGGGAGAAAAGACACAGGATAATTTCGATCTGAACAAGGTGCAGGAAATTCTTGATGAAGACCATTTCGGGCTTGAAAAAGTAAAAGAAAGAATAATTGAACATCTGGCAGTCCTTAAATTAAAAGGTGATATGAAATCGCCAATCCTTTGCCTGGTGGGTCCTCCGGGAGTCGGTAAAACATCGCTTGGCAAATCAATAGCAAGAGCGCTGGGACGAAATTATGTCAGAATGTCGCTTGGCGGACTTAAAGATGAGGCGGAAATCAGAGGACACCGGAAAACATATATAGGCGCTATGCCAGGCCGTATTATCCAGAATATCAAAAAGGCAAAGTCATCCAATCCTGTTTTTGTTTTGGATGAAGTGGACAAAGTAAGCGGAAATACTTTTAGCGGCGATCCATCTGCTGCATTACTTGAAGTTCTCGATCCTGAACAGAACATCGCTTTTTATGATAATTTTCTGGAAGTTGATTACGATCTGTCAAATGTGATGTTCATTGCAACGGCAAATACTCTTGCCACAGTGCATCCCGCATTGCGCGACAGGATGGAAGTGATTGATATCAGCGGGTATATTCTTGAAGAAAAATTTGAAATAGCCAAAAGGCACCTTATCCCTAAGCAGTTTAAAGAACATGGAGTTGAAAATAATCAAATAACTTTTTCTAAAAAGATTCTTGAAAATCTTATTGATGAATATACACGTGAATCGGGCGTGAGAACGCTGGAAAAAAATATTGCAAAGATCATCCGGCATAAAGCAAGATTTATTGCTATGGAAGAAAAATACGAGAAATGTATTTCAAAAGATGACCTTTCAAAAATATTAGGTATTTCACACTTTCAGAAAGATCGTACATTGGTTGGCGATATTCCGGGAATTGCAACCGGACTTGCCTGGACAGCAGTAGGAGGGGAGGTATTATTTGTTGAAACCAGTGTCAGTCGCGGTAAGGGCAATCTTACACTTACAGGAAATCTCGGTGATGTTATGAAAGAATCGGCATCTCTTGCATTCGAATACTTGAAATCACATTCGGACAGGCTTGGGATAAATGATAGTGTTTTCGAAAAATGGAATGTACATATTCATGTACCTGAAGGCGCCACTCCGAAAGACGGTCCTTCGGCAGGGATCACAATGTTTTCTTCGCTTGCTTCGGCTTTTACGCAACGGAAAGTAAGAAACGATATAGCAATGACAGGAGAAATTACTTTACGGGGCAGAGTTTTGCCTGTGGGTGGAATTAAAGAGAAAATACTCGCCGCAAAGCGCGCTAATATTAAAAACATTATTTTATCTGCCGAGAACAGGAAAGATATAGAGGATATTAAGCCTGTGTACCTCGAAGGCCTGAGTTTCCAATATATCAAAGAAATGATAGAAGTAATAGATTTAGCCCTGATAAAAAATAAAGTAAAAAAACCGCTGCTTTTTGAATAAACTTTATTACACGGTTGTTATACCGATCCGCCGGCTGTGTTTTATCCCACTTACAGCATATTTATAGTTTAGTCCAACATGAGCCTACCAGCAATTCAAAGACTTGCAAAAGATCCACATTTCCCTACTGTACAAAAATCCTCAAACTATACTTATAGTCCGTTGTATGATAGACTACAATTGTGCAATTTTGCACACATGGACATAAAAGTAAAAATAGGACAACGATTAAGAGAATTAAGGAAACAAAAAGGTCTTAGTCAGGAAAAGTTTTCATTTATATGTGAACTTGACAGAACCTATATTGCAAGCATTGAACAGGGAAAAAGAAATGTTTCTATTGCGAACATTGAAAAGATTGCAAAAGCATTAGATATGTCCGTTTACGAATTTTTTAAATCAGATTTATTCAACTAATATGGACATCAAAGAATTTGAAACAATAATTTTAGCAGAGCTGAAAAAAGTTGTTGAAACAATACTCGAAAAAAATGTCGAACCCAAAATTTCTGCGAAATCAAGGGCAGGTGCCGAAATTAGCTCTTTGCTTGAAGAACAATTTGTAGCTGAAACAGCAAATCATGAATGTCTTAAAAAGTCAGTTGCTTCACCAGCAGGTGCAACTAAGCACCCTTGGGATGCGATGACATACTTCTGCATTAAAGGACATGAGGAAGTAATATGGATTGACTTTAAAGCAGTTAAAGTTTCAAGTGCCGATAGTAATCCCGACATTGGAACTCCAGATAAAATTATAGATTTAATTTATAGCGGATTTTTTTATTTGGCTTACATCTTTGTTTACTACGAAGAAACTGAATCTGGTTTAAAGTTCGTAAAAAATGCAGATAATGAATTTGTAAAAATTTATTTTTTAAAAGATATTAGTTCCACTTTTAGAAGAAACCCCAAAAATCAACTCCAAGTAAATATTTCTGCGAAACCAGTAGAACGAACAAGAGAGGACTTTATCAATATTCTATTTGAAAAAATTGAAGAAAGCCACAAAAGACAAATTCAAATTTCCACCAAAGTATTAGAGCAGATTGCTAAAGGTGACATCAAAATAAAATTGATTGAAATAAACAAACAATCGGAGGAGAAAATTAATAAGCTATAATGCTCCCTTTAATATGTTCAATTTCAGAAGCAGTCAATTCGTAATACTGATAAATAAGTGCATTGATTTTTGCAGATACTTCATTTTTCACAGAAGGACTTTCGTAAATCGTTATACACAAATCAGCAATTTGCTTTTGTAAAATTTTATCGACAGGAATAAAAATTGTTCCTAAATCTGAAATCTTTATTTGTGGTTGCTTCCCTTGTGAATACCTGATAATATTCATTTGTTGAGAGTAGTAAGTAATCAAGTCCGCATTCAGCCAACCACACAGAAAATATAAGAACTCAACTGTTTCAAGTGTATTATTTCTTAATGAAAAAACATACAAGCTATTGTTTGCGGAACTTCTTTTTAAATCAACTGTTGCAATAATTTCTTTTGCTGATTGCCTAATGTAAATTTTGGGGTTATCGTAAATTATTGTTTCGCCTAAACCAAGACGTTTTTTATTTTTTACACCTTGCTTTTCCAGTTGTATTTTTAATTCATCATTGATAGAATCTTGAAGAGGTTTATTGTAAAAAAAAGTCTTTTTAAAACTCAATACGCCATGCTTTTCTGAAAGTGCTTTTGATCCTTGGTAATATGGATAAATAAGTTTTTCATCCTTCCCTGTGCAATCGTGAAATGTAAACTTATCTTCCATATCAAGTAACATTACACATGTCCTTAGATTTTTATTTGGGAATAGCTCTAATAAAGTTTTATCTCTCTTTGAAATGATCTTATCAATGATTTGTTTAGAAATGCTACAACCATTATATCTAAATTTGTATTCGTCATTTTTATTTAACCAACTTGACTGTGGAATGAAATAACTATTTTGAGTTTTGTGGTCTTGTATTCTAACATCATTATCCTTTACACCAAGTGATTTCGAAACTTTTATTATTACTTGACCGCTTGCCACATCAAAGTCCTTAATGTTTATATGTAATTCTTCAATCTTAGTTTTTTCTAACAAATATTTTCTTGTATGCTCATAAGCAGTTTCAAAAAAAGAAACATCAATTATAAAACTTAGTTTTCCATTATCTTTAAGTAAATCTAACGAGTGTTCTAAAAACAACATAACAAGATTAATCTTGCCGTTTTTTACAGAGTTTGGAAACTGATTGTAGTTTTTTAAATAATTAACTCGTTGTTCTTCATTTTGCTTTTTATCTCTTCGACCGTATAAAGTAACATAAGGTGGATTACCAATTACATAATCAAATGTACTGTATAAAGCAGTAAATGGAGTTTCCTTGTGTTCATCAAATAAGGATGGACTTGGTGGCGCTTTGTCAGTGAAATCCCAAGAAATAGAATTAAAAGAGCCCTTGTACTCATCCCCAAAAAGATATTTATAAAGAGATTTAATATTGGAAATAGTTTTCCCGATCATTTCTTTTTGAATATCCACAAAGAAAATATTGTTTGTAATAAAACCTGAAATCAATTTTTCATCAGGAAATGCCTGATAAACATCAGAAATAAGTTTCAAAATAAAAATTCCCTGACCGCAAGACGGTTCAAGGATGCGTTTAGTAAAAATATCAGAGTTTATTTCAACAATGCTTAAAATATTTTCAACAGTAAACAATGAATTTGTAAGAAAAATGCCATTCTGTTTTCTGTGTTGTTTATCTATGTTTTGCTCAAACCCGGTCTGACTTGTTACAATCCTGTTAAGGTAAAAAGAGATTTGTTCGGACTTTATAATTTCTTTTACTAACATGACTTATTTATTTAATTGCAAAGATACTAATTGATACTTATAATCTACAATAAAACTTAAAATATTTATCAACAAAATAACCCGACACTCAAACAAGCACATTGGCAGGTCAAATCAGCCAACGCTAAATCTAAAAACCTACCAAAGAACTTGCCTTTTGCCTCCTATGCCTTTGCTGACACTAAAAACTAAATTTTTGCTAACACACGATCCAGAATTAAAATATTCGTAACTTTGACAAGGTATTTCGTTGATTGAAAAGTTTGTAAACTTTTAAATGGCCGACAAATCGCCCAGTCCATAACACGGGTAACCGTTGCACAACTCCATTCTAAAAAAAAAATATTTCAGAAATAATGCTGCCGAAATTAAATTCTTTGTTTGTATTTATTGTGATTTTATTTCTGATATCCTGCACAGGAAATCAAAATGACAACAATTCCAAATCTGTATTCCGGTATAATGAAACAGCCGGTATATCTTCGCTGGATCCTGCATATTCTAAGGATCAGGCTTGTATATGGGCGACAAACCAAATTTATAATGGATTAGTTCAATTAAATGAAAAACTCCGGATACTTCCCTGTATTGCTGAAAGCTGGGAAATTTCCCACAATGGTCTTATTTATACTTTTCATCTCAGGAGTGATGTTTTTTTTCAT
>JBBAAT010000134.1:0-7524 GCA_041658145.1 Bacteroidales bacterium
CTCTACCCCAAATAGTAGTATCTACATTTGTAACTGTTGCCGATGTGGGTAAACCGTTTTCATAACTTTTTCTTGAGTCACTAAGTATATCTTCCGAAATATCTCCCAGGTTAAAATAAAGGTCACCGCCATACTGAAGACCGTTTCCTGAGCCATCAGGATCAATAAATGGGTCCATCATCCAGAATTCAATGTACTCCATGTTTGTAGATTCGAAATCAGTGGTTTCGATCTTGCGCATAATACCACCCCAGCTTTTTGCGGGATTATTTTTATTCAATAGACCATCTGAACTTACCCCGTTAACATTATAATTATACTGCCCTCTTTCTTTTGGGTAAAAAGTAAGATTTAATACCGCAATATTTGTAGGTTGCCCGTTCGCAGTTTCTTTATTTGGAAATACTTCAGATTCATAAACAGTTCTGACGTAATGGTTTGACAAATCATTTTTTGTAATATTCGGCGGAAGTAAACTGCCCTCAACCTTGAAAACAGATGGATCTATAACATACCAGCAGAGCCTTGCAGCATTGTATCTGTAATTCAGTTCTGTTTCGGCGCCTTCAGGAAACATATTTGGGCTTGTTTGTCCTTGTGGGGTGCCGGCAAGGTACCATGAGCCGATATTCTTCATGTCGATGGAAGATTTGCTTCCTTCAAAGTCGTCAATATATGAAGTTCCGGTTTTACCTATTGCCCTTGAATGTCCGGGTATCAGGTTAGCAAACTCCCCGGATATAGTGATTTTTGAAGGCGTTTTGGTGCTGTAGAATGGAAGTTTATCTAGTAATTTTGTGATAAACCTTGATTCTTTTTCGTATGTGCCGTTTAGCCCCCAAATAGTATTGGAAATGGGTTCATCACCATAGTTTATCTTTTGGGTAATTGGTCTTTCTGTGAGATTAAGGATCGTAGCGCCTAATGTCAGGTCTTTGTTTACTACATGATCAAAATGGGCGCCCATCAGCGTTTTGGTCTGTATATTAAAAAGTGAATTGCTTTCAAGAGTAATCTGAATGGGTGTGCCTGAATTCAGGATACCTTCGTTAATGATCTTCACCCTCCCTAAGGTATAATCTACGGTATAATCTACGTTTTCGGCAAGCTGTATTCCACCGGCAGTAACTTTTACAGAGCCTTGAGGAACATTCATTGCATTGAGCGAGATTTCAGAACCTGCAGCAGATTTATAGTTTCCCTGTAAAGAAAATTTATTTTTATCAGGATACTGCTGTGCCCCTGTTTTAGTCATGGTGTACAGGGAGTCAAAACAATATTTGTCGGCGATAGAATTGTCATTGAATTTTGCTCGCAGGTCTTTACCAAAAGGCTCAAGCACCGGGAAAAAGATACGTCCGTTTGATGCTTGTATCGTTCCTCCGGCTGTTGCAGCATTGTCAATGAAATCAAATATGCCGTCGGGTGTGGGGTCTAATTGTATATTCAGGTTATCAAGGTTTAACAACCTGATAATAGGAATTCCCTTTACATTATCATTCCCTTCTGAAAAATATCCTGTCGGAACGCCGTTTTCATTGCTGGTATACACTACATTAAGCCTGAAATCTTCACTGTTCACCTGGTAAGCTCCGATAGAATAAATATTCTTCATCATCAGGTTCCAGATGGGTATCCTGGTATTTAGTGAAGTGCTTTTCAGTAGTTTAACGATAAGAGTATTAGGCCCGGCAATATCTGTTGAAAATTCTCCTACCTGGTAAACAGTTGTATCGCCAATGATCGTGTATTGAAATGCAACCGCAAGAGTCTGATCGGGGTTCAATGCACCATTAAGTGAAATAAATCCGAGCTTACTGTTATAAGTATATTCTGTTGATGACAGTTTTCGGGCAAGTTCCACTTTTTCAAAATCCAACCCGGAAACAAAATTGAATGGACTGCCACTAAGGAATGCACTTAACGTATTGATATTCCTTACCTGACTCACATTGACTTGCTGATACAGATCGTTTGATTTATTGGATGGAGTTGGATATGTCAAAGGATGTATATATGGATTATACGGACTAAATTCCCCAATGTCCATGAATGCAACTACATTCCTGTTATCAGTGGTGGCAGCTCCGATATTTGTTACCCAAGCTTCCATTTTGGTAATATTAACGGAAGAGTTGATAATTGGCAGGTTCTTCATTGCATCATTGAATCTGTTGCGGTAGTATTGAGCAATAAAGAAGTGTTTATTTTCTTCGTACTGATCTGCTTTAACATCGAATGTGCTTGTTTGTGCTCCGCCAGAAACTTCGATGGTAGATGTTTTGCTTTTTTGCTGCGAAAAAACACTTGTTACCGTGGTTTTGCCAAATTGCAACTTCGTCTTTAGCCCGAAAAGACTCTGGCTTCCTGTAATAAGCGTGCTGTTTAATGGCAATGTAACATCACCGGCCTCTATCAGCTTGATGATTTCATCTTCCTTGCCTTCGTATGCGAGTTTCATTTTATTTTCAAAATCAAAAGTGGCTTCGGTATTATAGTTTACTCCCAGTTCTATTTTATCACCGATTTTGGCGGTAACATTCATCTGTATCTTTTCCTGAAAATCGAAGTTTGCTGTTTTGCGCTGCTTAACATCCAGCGAAGGATCGTCGCGCCTCATGGCATTCAGCCCGAATATTAGTTCTGCAGAACCCTGAGGCCTTATATCTATTGTGTTTCCTCCGAATATCCTGTCGAATGCTTCTCCGCCAATATGAAGTTTCGGAAAGCCCAATTTCCCTTTTTCTATACCGCTTGCATTGTTTCTTTCCTTCCAGTATGCTTTCATCGTTTGGTCAAGATCGTAATTCTGGAAGTCGTCGTAAGTCATGGAATTTGGAGGAGTAATATCGTAATCGCCCACGGAGTTGTTGAAAATATAAGAGTTGGTTGCGGGGTCGTATTCTATATCATTCGTAATATTTGGCGGGTCGTGGAGGTAAAGTGCGTTGCTATCCTGGCTTCCGTTAAAAGGATATGTATATCCGTTGATAAAAGGATATGGAAGAACAATTGTGTCATCGCTCAATGAATCCTTGATAATAGTATCAGGTGGAAAAGAGAATTTTGTGTGGTGTGCAATAAAAGTAGCGCTCGATCCCCACACAATGAACATCAGAAATAGCAAGGACAGAACCTGGATAATATATTTTATTGTACGAACCAAATCCGGTTTTTCTTAAATAAATATATACTTTGAATGGTCATAATTTTAACATTTTAAAAAGGCATAGAGGTAATAGGATATAGAGGTATAAGGCGCACAAACCCAATGCCTTTATACCTTGTATACCATATACCTATTTTATGTACAGTACTTCGGCATGCTCAGCATAAATTTTATCCCGTTTTTAGTATATTTATACTTTGTTTTTTTACAAAAGTTTTAACGCCTGTTTGATCATTTCTTCCAGGCTAAGGTTAAATCCCTCGTTTTTAATGACTTTTTCTATTGCTCTTTCGGCGGAACTCTTATTAAATCCGAGCATAATTAATGCACTTAACGCTTCATTGTTTAAAGTATTGTTTTGAGAAAGGAAAAATTCTTTTGACTGAGGCGTTTTGCTTATCTTGTTTTTCAGATCAATTATTATACGTTGTGCTGTTTTTTCTCCAATCCCTTTCACTTTTTTGAAGGTAAAAATATCCCCATTACAAATAGCCGATATAACTTCTGTGGTTGTAAGCGATGAAAGTATCAGCCTGGCTGTATTTGTTCCAACACCGGATACAGATATCAGTTCAAGAAATATACTTCTTTCGTCTTCTGTAGCAAAACCATACATAACAAGACCAATAGGCGTAGTTGCTTCCGATTTTATCACCAGATGTGTGTGTAATTTGCATTTTTTATTCAGGTCAGGTAGCTTTGTATATGTGTTAAGAGATATGAAAAGTAAAAATCCAACTCCACCGCAATCAATTACGGCGTAGGTCGGTTTTTTTTCAGTAAGATTTCCTTCTATGTAAGATATCATGTTTTAGTATATTATAAGAGAAAAATTGTATAAATTAAAAACTATATTTTTTGTTTTATTTCGTGGTACTGCCTAATAACAGGCAGCTTAGTGATTTGACGGGCAAAACCCAAATTTGCCTGCATCTGTTGTTCCCCGAAAAATAGTATATACTAAACGAATGAGTTTGCAAAAAGTTGCAAACTCGTTCAACTGAAGTATAACAAGAGTTAAAACAATTTCTAAGAAACCTGTTTAATGGACCAATTCAGTGCATCTTGTAACATCTGTTGCGGAGGATTTTGAATATAACCTGTGTCAACAAGATTTTTTGTGAGACTTCGTGAATATTCTATATCTGCTTTGGCTTTGGCAAACACATTTTCCCTTGAAATGGTAACCCGTGCAACACCATCTTTTATTGCCTGCATGGCAACATCGGCGGCTTCTTGCGGAAATACTCCGGTTTCGTCCATAGTAGGAACGATATTTTCAGGAGTAATGCCTCTTTTTTCTGCATAATCAGCCAGTGAGTGAGCAGCAGCAATAGCCATATTATCCGTGATCTTGCTGGCTCTTACCATCAGCGCACCTTTCAGAATGCCAGGGAATCCAATTGAATTGTTCACCTGGTTTGGGAAATCGCCGCGGCCTGTAGCCACAATGTATGCACCGGCTTCTTTAGCAGCATAAGGATATATTTCAGGAACAGGATTAGCACAAGCAAAAACAATAGACTTTTCGGCCATTGATCTTACCCATTCTTTTTTAACTGTCTCAGGGCCGGGAGTCGACAAGGAAATCAATACATCAGCGCCTTTTATAGCTTCTTCCATGGTCTTGATTTTACCGGGGTTGGTGCTTACGCAAAGTTCCCATTTGCGGTAGAAACGCTTGTCGGCTTCTATATCTTTCCTGTCGCTATGCAAAGAACCTTTTGTATCGAACATTACAATTTTTTTAGGATCAGCGCCATCGGCAATAAGAAGTCTTGCAATAGTTGTGTTGGCAGCCCCTGCGCCAAAAAGAACAATCTTCACATCAGATGTCTTTTTCTTTGCAAGTTTCAGCGCATTAATGAATCCGGCCAATGTAACACATGCCGTGCCTTGCGCATCGTCATGCCAAACGGGAATTTCACATTCTTCGCGGAGAACATCTAACACTTTATAACAATTTGGTTGAGAAATATCTTCAAGGTTAATAGCGCCAAAACTATGCTGACACATTTTAACAAACTGGATAATTTTATCCGGATCGTTTTCGCCTTTTTCGTTACGACTGTCAACACATAATGCCACAGCATCAACACCTCCCAGGTATTTCATGAGAAACGCTTTCCCTTCCATCACTCCAAGACCTCCCGAAGGTGTGCAGTTACCGTCGCCCAGAACTCTTGTAGAGTCGCTGACCACTGCTACAAGGTTACCACGGTTTGTAAGATCGTACGAAGCAACATTATTGTCGCGTATGTTTGTGGAAATCTTTGATACACCCGGTGTATACCATACGTTGAACCAATTAAAACCTGCAACCGGAGCTTTTGGAACAGTCTGTATCTTTCCCCCGTAAAACTTATGAGCTTCTTCAGAAAGTTTTTTCAGGAACAACGTTTTAGCCTTTGCTATTTGTTCCTGTGTGAAATTTTCAGGAAATACCTTGTTCAGGTTTTCGAGATTTAATTTGATGGTTTCCATATTTTTAAAATTAAATTTTAAATTTATTGTAATAATTAAAGTTTGTAAAAGTACAATTTTTGGTGAAATTCAGATGATGCAATAATTTTTTATAAAAAAGGAAAAACAACTATACATTTTTTTTAGAGATTCCTCGCTATCGCTCGGAATGAGGAATCTCTTTTTATACTCAAATCAACGCCTCGGAAAATCATTAGTAATGCCTGTATAGTGAACAGTATGATTTTTATTCGTTAGAATGTAAGTGTAATAACAATGAATTTTCATCAGATATTTGTATATTTTTGAAAATTCATGTATGTTTGAAAAAATTAGCTCAAATGAAAAAAATTGTTGTTCTCACAGGAGCCGGTATCAGTGCTGAAAGTGGCATCAAAACATTCCGCGACAGCGGTGGTTTGTGGGAAGAGTACAGGGTGGAAGATGTGGCTACTTTTGAAGCGTGGGAGCGCAATCCCGACCTTGTACTTGAATTTTATAACCAGCGCCGTAAGCAATTGTATGAATGTTCGCCAAATGTTGCACATTTTGCTTTAGCTGAACTTGAAAAAAAATATGACGTTCAGATCATCACTCAAAATGTGGACGACCTGCATGAACGTGGTGGATCAACAAAAGTTCTTCATCTTCACGGTGAATTGAATAAAGCACGAAGCACAGTTGATGAAAATCTGGTCTATGAAATAAAGGGATGGAAATTGAAAAAAGGTGACTGTTGCGAGAAAGGTTCGCAACTTAGGCCGCATATCGTTTGGTTTGGTGAAGCCGTTCCCAACATTGTTCCTGCTGCGCAACTTTCATCTGAGGCAGATATTTACATAGTGATAGGCACTTCACTAAATGTTTATCCTGCTGCGGGTTTGCTGAACTATGTGCCGAACCATGTCCCCAAATACCTTATTGATCCGAATGGTGCTGAGGTTGCAGGAATAAGAAACCTTACAGTTATTAAAGAAAAAGCAGGAAAAGGTGTGCCAGAGCTTGTTAAGGTGTTAACATTATGATGTGATTTAGCTAATGAAAAACTGGTTATACTTTAAACGGTCATGAATTGTCATTAAGTCATTTATAGTTTATAAATCGATGACTGTTTGGTGTAGCAAAAAACTCAACTTAGCGAAGCGATCTCACGAACACCTTTAAAAATAAAAATTTTGTGAGTAAATTATAGCCATTTGCGGTATATTTATTAAATAATACCAATCGGTATAATTTTCAGTCTGCCGATTTTTCTACGAAACTTTTAAATTCATTGAAATTTTTTGTAAATTTGTTGCACTTCGAACTTGAATTCAGCCCTTAACATTTGAGCACATATAAAAATATTCATATGCTGAAAAGAAAATATTTGTTTTATGTATTTTTTTATTTTTAACTTTACCGCCTTTAAAATCATAAAAATTTTATACTATAAAATTACAGATATGCTACGAAAGTTACTCGTTTTCACTGCGATTGTGCTGGCAACGAATGCGCTGGTATTTGCTCAATCAGGGACATTAAAAGGTAAGATTACCGACAAAGACACGAAAGAAGCAATTCCTTTTGCAAGTATTGTGATTGAGCAGGGAGGCAAACAATATGGTGGAGTTAACACCGATATTGATGGAAATTATACTATCAAACCCATACCTACCGGGAAATACGACGTTAAGGCAGTTTATGTAGGTTATAAGCCTTTGATGATTGTTGGCGTAATTATCAATAGCGATAAAATAACCTTCCTTGATGTCGCTATGGAAAAATCCATTCAAACGCTTAAAACATTCGAAAAAGTAGATTACAAAGTACCCTTGATCTCAAAGGACCAGACCCAAACCGGCGGCACAATGACATCGGAAGAAATGGCAAAGATGCCCGGTCGTTCTGCA
>JBBAAT010000135.1:0-7516 GCA_041658145.1 Bacteroidales bacterium
CAAATTTCAAATTCAAAGAAAAAACAAAAGAAAAAAATGATTGAAAAGAATAATCTTTGTGAAAGATTGCAGAAGTTTGCTGTTGATGTGATTTTATTTTTGCGCAAGTAAAAAACACGGTAGAAACAATGGACATGAAACGCCAAATTGTTAAAGCATCGACATCCAGCGGAGCAAATTATGAAGAATCACAGGGTTCTCCTACAAGGCCTGATGCTAAGACCAAAATCGGCATATCACTAAAAGAAATGCATGAATCAAATTATTTTCTGCGAATATTTAATCACTTGGAGATAGGAGATGTGAAAAAAAGCGAATATTTGGTTAAAGAATCATCCGAACTTAAATTGATCCTCGCTTCCATTATAAATAAACTGTGAAAATCTTGGGTTTGAAATTTGGGGCTTGGAATTTGGAATTTGGGGCTTGGAATTTATTATATTTGCAGGGAAGTTTTATTAATCAAGCCGAAAAAGATGAATATTACACATGAAAAAATTGATGAACTGAATTCAATTCTCAAAGTTGAAGTATCTGCGGAAGACTATCAGCCAGGTGTAGAAAAAGTGTTGAAAGAAAACCAGAAAAAAATGAATCTGCCGGGCTTCCGCCCCGGTAAAGTACCTTTTTCCGTTGTGAAGAAGATGTACGGTAAAGCAGTATTATTTGATGAGATCAATAAACTTGTTGTCGACTCCATGTATAAATACCTTGGTCAAAACAATATTGATATTCTTGGAAATCCCCTGCCAAACAAGGAAAAATCAAATAACATTGATTGGGATACACAAACCAATTTTGAATTTTATTATGACCTTGGACTAGGTCCTCAGTTCGAAATAGAACCATTGGAAAACCTCGGGGTTAAATATTATGACATAATTGTGAACGAGCAGGTGGTTGATAAATACATGAACGATATCCGCAAAAGGTACGGTAAATATTCTAACCCGGAAGTGACAGATGCTGAAGACCTTATCTATGCTGAATTTGAAGAGCTTGATGAAAATGGAAAATCCAAAGAAAACGGCATAAAAAACAAAAGTTCTGTAGCTATAGATCTGATTAAAAATAAAACTGCCGGAAAAAAATTCCTCGGGCTTAAGAAAGACGATTCAATTGATATTGATATTTTAAAGACTTTCGAAGATCATCTTGAAATATCTAATATGCTAGGCATTGAACAATCGAAAGTTGGAGAGATAAAAACCTTATTCAGGATCAAAATTCTTACTATCAGCCGTGTTGAATTGGCAGCTCTTAATAACGAACTTTTTGAAAAAATGTATAAGGCAGAGAATATTACCAGCGAAGAACAATTGATAGAAAGAATAAAACAGGACGCCCAAATTTCTTTCCTTTCAGAAAGCGATAAAAAATATGTAAGTGATATTGTTGAGATACTTCTGGAAAAAACAAAGATAGCATTGCCTGATGCATTTTTAAAACGTTGGCTGCTCGAATCAAATCGTGATAAATTTACCGAAGAACAGATCGAAAAAGAATATACAATTTATACAGATTCCCTTAAATGGCAATTGGTTGAAAACAAGTTGCTGAAAGTTTATAATATTGAAGTTAAACAGGAAGATGTAAAGGAATATGTTAAAGATTACTTCCGCAAGACAATGCAACCCGGTGAAAATGGTGAATTCCCTGAAGACCGTCTGAATGATATTGCTGAACGCATGCTTCAAAACAAGGAGGAAACCAAGCGGATTTACGACAAATTATACGACGATAGATTGAAGGAGCTTTTTAAGAGTAAAATTAAAATGAAAAAAGATTCGATTACGTACGAAGATTTTATTAAATTAGCATCTGAAAAACATGGTCACGATCATCAGCACAATCATTAATCCTTTAATTTTACTCAATAACGGTAATTATTTAGGTATAGGGATATAGAGGTATAAGGTATAAAAAGGAATTTATTTGATAGAAGATGCTAAGATAACTCTCAATGGTTATATTAAATTTGTAATTTCACAAAAAGATACCAACAATTTTAACACTATACCTTTATAACTTATACCTTTATACCTAAATAGTAACCAATAACGTATAATTTTTAAATCAAAAATCATAAATAATCATGGCTCACAATAACGACGAATTCAGGAAATATGCTATAAAGCACAGGGGTATCAGCGGCATGACCTTCGATAGATTTACTTCAGTTTACGGTAGTTACATTTCTCCTACCATTATTGAAGAACGTCAGTTAAATATAGCAACGATGGATGTATTTTCCCGTCTTATGATGGACAGGATCATTTTCCTTGGTGTAACTATTGACGATTATGTGGCAAATATCATCCAAGCTCAATTGCTTTTTCTGGAATCAGTGGATTCCAGTAAGGATATTCAGATCTATTTAAACACTCCGGGAGGTTCAGTGTATGCAGGGCTTGGTATATACGATACCATGCAGTATATCAAACCTGATGTGGCGACTATTTGTACAGGTATGGCTGCATCCTTGGGAGCTGTGTTGCTTTGCGCAGGCAAAGAAGGAAAAAGAACAGCACTAACTCATTCAAGGATTCTTATTCACCAACCGATGGGCGGCGCCGAAGGTCAGGCATCAGATATCGAAATCGTTACAAAAGAGATTATGAAGGTGAAGAAAGAACTTTATGAAATTATTGCCCAGCACAGCAAACAGTCCTATAACAAGATATGGAAGGATTCTGACAGGGACTTCTGGATGACCGCTGCGGAAGCTAAAGAATACGGAATGATCGACGAGATACTTGTAAGAAATGTCAAGAAATAATTATTACTATTCAGGTAGTATGCAGGAGGCAGCAGCAGGAGGCAGTCAAAAATAGAATATAGAACAAGGATATAAAGATTTGAAAGTGTATCAACTTGCATACATTTGGCACAGGTAGTATGCAGGATGTAGCAGCAGGAGGCAGGAAGCAGTTTCGTGACTGCCAAGTGCCTACTGCCGCTGCTTCCTATGTTTTTGGAAGTATGGTAAATAATCCGGAAAAATTTTTACCGAAAAATTAACTGCCTCCTGCCGCTGCCTCCTGCATACTATATACAAATGGGTGAATAGTAACAAATAATTTTACTTATGGCAAAAGATAATACACGTTGTTCTTTTTGCGGCCGCGACAAAAAAGATACCAATATGCTGATAGCCGGACTTGAAGGTCATATCTGTGATAATTGCATAAATCAGGCCTACACTATCGTTAACGAAGAACTTTTGACTAAAAAAAACAAGTTCGTTTCAAATATCAAGCTCCTAAAACCAATTGAGATCAAACGTCATCTTGATCAATATGTTATCGGGCAGGATGAGGCCAAAAAAGTAATATCTGTGGCTGTTTATAATCATTACAAACGTATTAACAAACAAGATCGGAAAAGCAAGGATGAGGTAGAAATTGATAAATCTAACATCATTTTGGTTGGAGAAACAGGTACCGGAAAAACCTTGCTTGCAAGGATCATAGCCAAAATACTCCATGTCCCTTTCTGCATTGCCGATGCTACTGTGCTTACAGAAGCCGGTTATGTTGGTGAAGATGTGGAAAATGTTCTTGTTAGATTATTGCAGGTAGCAGATTATAACGTCGAAGCGGTTGAAAAAGGTATTGTCTTTATTGATGAGATTGATAAAATTGCACGCAAAAGTGATAATCCATCGATTACCCGTGATGTTTCCGGTGAAGGAGTTCAGCAGGCGCTGCTGAAATTACTGGAAGGTTCAATTGTGAACGTTCCACCCCAGGGAGGAAGGAAGCATCCTGAACAAAAAATGATACAGATAAATACACAAAACATTCTTTTTATTTGCGGTGGAGCATTTGACGGAATTGAAAAGAAAATAGCTTCACGCCTGCAAGCCAATATTATCGGTTATGGCGTGAAAGACAGGAAAGAGGTAGATAAGGATAATCTTATAAAATACGTTGCCCCTCAAGATTTGAAGAGTTTCGGTCTTATTCCTGAACTAGTCGGACGTTTACCTGTGGTAACCTATTTGCACTCTCTCGACCGTGATACTTTGCGCAGAATCCTTTTAGAGCCAAAAAATGCTTTAATAACGCAATATGTCAGATTATTTGAAATGGATAAAATCAAGCTGACATTTGATGAAGATGTTTATGATTTTATTGTAGATAAAGCTATTGAATTTAAACTCGGTGCACGAGGCCTTCGCTCCATTTGTGAGGCCATAATGATGGATGCCATGTTCTATCTTCCTTCTGATAGCAAAACAACTGCAATCCATATCACTGTTCCAATTGCCGAAGATAAACTTAGGAAAACCAATGTTGAAAGGCTAAAAGTAGCCTGATCCTTCCCAAAATGACAAAAACAGTGAGCATAATTCATAATTCAGAATTCAGAATTCGGAATTCAGAATTCATATTGGTTTTATTTTTTCTGATTTGTTCAAAGGCTTTTGCCCAGTCAACTGATGGATATGTTGTTCCTGCTAAGGTTATAAATGGAGACACAATCCCTTTTCTTGTACTTGATGAAGTTACCATTAATCCTCCAAATAACCTTATTACAGAAATAAAGAACAAACCTAAGTACAGCAAACTTATCAGGGATGTGAAAAAGGTATACCCTTATGCTGTTATTGCCGGGGTAAAACTCAAGGAATACAATGATATTATAGCGAATACACCTAATGAAGGTGAAAGGAAAAAATTAATGAAACAGGCAGAAGAAAACATAAAAGAAAAGTTTACTGATGATATTAAAAATATGACGTTCACCCAGGGTAAAATTCTTCTTAAATTAATATACAGACAAACCGGTGTAACTCCGTATGAAATTGTAAAGGAATTACGTGGAACCCTAAGAGCCATTTTCTGGCAAACATTAGCACGAATTTTTGACGCCAATCTGAAGATTGAATACGATCCTGCCGGTGAGGACAAAGCAATAGAAGAGATCGTAAAGCAGATAGAAAACGGAACTCTTTAATAATTCTGAATTCTGAATTCTGAATTATTTCCCTCTTCCCTGAATTATTATCAGAATAGTATAAATGAGAATTTTAAAATCGACAGAAAGCGACATGTTTTCAAGATAAAGGATGTCGTATTTTAAGCGTTTTATCATCTGTTCAACATTCTCTGCATAACCGTATTTTACCTGACCCCATGATGTTATTCCCGGTTTTACTTTAAAGAGAAGCTTGTAATGAGGTGCAGTTTTTACGATTTGATCAATGAAAAATTGTCTTTCGGGACGATATCCCACAAGCGACATATCGCCTTTTAGTACATTGTAAAACTGTGGTATTTCATCAAGCCGGATTTTTCGCATGAATCTTCCAAAAGAAGTAATCCTGGAGTCGTCCTTGCTCGAAAGTTGTGGCCCATTTTTTTCAGCATCTACATACATAGACCGGAACTTGTGCATTTTAAAAGCTTTGTTATGCATCCCTATTCTTTCGTGAGAATAGAAGATAGGTCCTTTAGAAGATAACTTTATTCCTATAGCGGCAAAAAGATAAAGGGGTGACAAAACGAATAAACCTATCAATGATACAACAATGTCGATAACTCTTTTAATTGATTGCTGCCAAACAAGCATAAGCTCAGGAGAAATCTGAATAAGCGGGGCATCCCAGATAGCTGTCATTTTTACTGACCCAAGGAGAATATCTTGCATATCGGGGATTACTTTAATAACCACATTAGCGCCATTTATTTCCGACAGAATTTTGTCAATTGTTTTATGTTCCGATGGTTCAATTGCAATAATAACCTCCTCTATCTGGTATTTTTGGATGGTGTTCAGTATGTTTTTGTAATGGCCAAGATGTGGAAGAAATTCATTTAGCGGATACTCGCCGTTGTTCTTCACATGAACAAACCCGAGGAATTTATTTCCTGAAGATTTATTCTGTCCTTCAATTTCATTTAAAATTGCAATGGCATTTTTATCGCTTCCTACAATAATACTGTTGAATCCAATGAACTTATTGTGAATTCTGTATGCAGTAATCGAAGTAAGGGCAAGTCTGAAAGCAAATGTAATACAAAAGTGAAAAATGAAAAGAATAAGAAAAGAGAAATAATAGTCTTTGTATGATTTTACATCATCATCAAGCAGAATAACAAAGAAAATTAATACCACACCTATAATTGTAATAAGAAGTGTCTGCCCAAGTTCGCGCAATCTCGATTTACGATAAATTTTGCTATATGTGCCAATCAGCAAATAAAGTGTAAGCCAGAAAACGGGAATTAAAATCAGCCCGAGGTAAAGGTTGTTATCAATTAATAGTTGCTCTTTCAGACGAAATGTTTGATTATCAATGGTTATCTTACGGAAATAAAAAAATAGACCCCAGGCAAGAAAAGCCGATATCAGATCGGCAATTACATATTTCAATACCTGAAGTTTCTTGTTCATAAGGGTTTAATTATATACAAGTTTTATGTTATCAAACAATATTTTCGAGTTTGAGACATCTGAACTTTTCTGCACTTCAAAAAACACATGGAAATTGTCAGGATTAATAGTAGTTCTGTTTATAGCATTATTCAGGTTGATATAAATTTTATTCCATGTGTTTGAACTGTTAATGTTAAGTATTTCAAGCCGCTCGGTTTGAGTAGTGCTGTTAGCATAAAGTCCAACTAATATTTTTTCATTTGTTTTGTAATTCATTTCCAGGAAAACAGGATTGTCGGCTCTTGGAAGCTCATAAGAATTAATAGTCTTACACTGAAAAAAATCACGGGTGGCATCTAAGTGCACAACACCCGAATAACCTTCAAAAGCCTCCGGATCACCGGCCAGTGTTTGAACAATCGTTGTGTCGCTGAAAAGTGTTTTTACAAGAGTTATCCCGACTTCGAAATCTTCGTTCCATTTAACTGTGGAAGGAAAATAAGTTACCGTAGGATTCAGTGTAATGATACTGTCTTTAACGAGATTTAGTGAAACCACATACGGTTCATAAAAAGGATATATTGATCTGGTTGCCGAAATTCCGTTCACTTTAATGCCAGGTTTGACAGTAACGGTATGCGTACCTTCCCATAAAACAGGAAATGTTGCAGGTAGTTCAAATGCTCCGATAAGCTGATCGTCAATATAAACCCAAGCATCAGTAATTTTATGAGAACTGGATCCGTATTCAGAGTAATGACCTTGGGTGCTTACGCCTATTGAATCAATATGAATATAAGAAGGAATTTGTTCTTCAGGATCTATGAGTTCGCAGGAAACAAGTGTACATATAATGACAACAATAGAAAGGATATAAAGAATTTTCAGTAAAGACATTTTCAAATAGCCGTTAATATTTGCACATATATATAGAAGATACAAACGATAGTACCTTATTTATATTGTATAAACATAAAAAAAAAGTTACTGTTCAGGTATTGAGTTAATGGGTTGGGCAACTGGTTTGGTTTTAGGTTAAAAGGTTGAGCAGCTGGTTTGGTCAATGGATTTTAGTTATTGGTTTAAAACTTTAGACCAATGACTTACAACCTAACAAGCAGCCCAACCCATC
>JBBAAT010000136.1:0-7504 GCA_041658145.1 Bacteroidales bacterium
ACCAATCCGCTCGTATTATCAAAGTTAACCACATCACCGATACGGTATTGATTTTCCAGAATAATGAAAAGACCGGAAATAATATCGCGTATAAGATATTGTCCGCCAAAACCAAATGCCAATCCAACAATTCCGGCACCGGCTAATATGGGACCTATCATTACTCCTAATTCCTGAAGAACCATCAATCCTACCATTGTCAAAATTGCTATTCTTAAGGTGGCGGAAAAAATATGAATTAGGGTATCTTCCCTTTTCTTTTCTGCCTCTTTTGATGAAAAATCATCCGGAATAACAGCTATCCTGACAGCCCTTTCAATAAACTTATTTATGATTTTATTAAGAACATAAGCTCCCACTAAAATAATTAATATCTTGACTCCATGTGATAAAAGCCATGGAATTAAAAGTTCCGTCCATTTCGTAATTGTTTCTTTCATGTTAATTTATTTTTTTTTTAATCCTTTAGTTTTGAATGGATGCCATGGTTCTTAGCAGGTTCGCTGCCCACGAATAAATATTATTATCTAAAATTATCTGTCGCATTTGCTTCATTCGTTGATGTTGTTGTTCCGTGGTCATTTCCAACGCTGATTTTATTGCATCTGCCGATTTTTCAATATCATAAGGATTAACAATAATTGCTCCCTGAAGTTCCTGCGATGCTCCTGCAAAACGGCTGAGAATAAGAACACCGTCATTATGATTTCGTGAAGCCACAAATTCTTTAGCTACAAGGTTCATCCCGTCATGTAAAGATGTAACCATGCATAAATTTGCTGAAGAATAAAAGGGCGCTATTTCTTCGTGGCTGTGATGCCGTTTTAACAAAAGTATCGCTTTCCAGTTTTTTGATTTGAAACGCCAGTTAATACGGTTTGCTTCATTTTCAACAGCATTTACCATATCAGAATAACTTTTTAATAGTGTTCTGCTTGGGGCGCCTATCTGAACAAAAGTAAATTTTCCAACATACAATGGATTCTTCTCTAAAAAGCGTTCAATAGCAAGAAACTTTTCCACGATGCCTTTTGTGTAATCAATCCTGTCAACACCTATGCCCATATATTGTGCAGTAATACCATGTTCATCCAGCAGTTGGGATGGTTTTATTTTTGGTGAATTATTATCGTTATCTTTTGATGTGAATGCAATACTGATAGGAAAAGGCTTTATATAAGTTGTTTGTCCACCCATTTTTACTGAAAAATTATCCCATAAAACTCTTGATTCAAGCGCATTATTTACCGTTTCAAGAAAATGGTTGCAATGGTATTGGGTATGAAATCCGATTAAATCAGATCCCAACATTCCTCTTAGTATTTCTTTTTGCCAGGGACAAATACTAAATGATTCCGGATTAGGCCAGGGGATATGCCAAAATATGGCAACTTTAGCATTGGGCTTTTCTTTTTTTATCAGTTCAGGCAGTAGTGCAAAATGATAGTCCTGAATTAAAATAAAGGGTTGTTCTTCATCGGCTATTTCATTCAGCACAGCTTTAGCAAAATCTTTATTTACTTTTTTATAATAATTCCAATCCTCTTTTCTGAATATAGGGCGTGTGTGTGCGATATGACAAAGGGGCCACAATCCTTCATTTGAAAAGCCATAGTAAAAATGATCTTCTTCTTCTTTTGTAAGCCATAATCTTTTTAATGTATATGTGGGGTTTTCAGGAGGGACATGGACTTTATCATATTTATCAACTGTTTCCTTGTCTGCATCACCAGTTCCCGAAGCAATCCATAGTCCGCCACATGCTTTCAGTATGGGTTCCATGGCTGTAATCATTCCGCTTGCAGGGACTATACACTTAATTTCCCTGCCTTCGTGCATGTGCATGTATGGCTCGCGGTTGGAAACAACAATCATTTTCTTATCCTGTAAAAGATTTTCCATTTCCACTTTTAGCCGTTCGGGTGTCCAGATGGCTTCGGCACTTGTTCTTAACCGTGCTTCTTCTTCGGCGGTAGCTTTGGCTTCGTGCATTGCTTTTGCAATGTGAACAATTTCCTTATGCAATGGGGCAAGAAATTCTGCTGGTGATGTTTTCTTTAATTGCTCTAAATTCCCAATGCGTGCTGCCTTTACCCAATCCACAATTTTGTTTATGGGGCTTAAAATTACCCAACGGATAATCAAAACGGTAACAAGTGATACTACTAAAACCTGAAGAAACCATCTGAAAAAATTCCGAAACCATATACTGCCGATAATGTTATCTATGTATTCAGCATCTGTATAAAAAATAACAGCATTGTTTGATATATCTTCCCTTTTCAACGGTTTAATATATTGATATATGTTTTTCCCTTCTACTGTAATAAAATTACCGAGAGAAGTATCTGCGGTTATTGATTGGGAAATGTAGTCTAATGAATGGTTAATTAAAGGGCAGGAAGCACTGTCGCTAATGATACTATCGTTATTGTAATAAATTGCAATGCCCAACAAATTATACTTCTTGTTGATACTGTCTGCAAAATGCCGAATGTTTTCCTTATTTATTTGCTTGAAAGAAAATGTATCATTTTGAAATATTTCTTCCGCAATCTGTGTGGTTCGTATTTCAAGTTCGCTATTAAGCTTAGTTCTTTCAGATGAAATCTGATAAAAGGTAAAACCGAATGCCACCAGTCCGACAGCAATAATAATTGAAAGTATGAGAGCAAGGTTTAATCTCATAATGATAATTGTTCTAATAGCATGATAACTTTATTCACATCATCAAATTTATATTTTGCAAAAGTATCTCCTTCTCCGACTTTAATTGTAAAAGCATTAATATTGTGCATAAAAAACTCAAACATTTCTTCATCTGTTTTATCATCTCCGATTGATAAAATATAATCATAATTGTTTTTCTCAACTATATTTTTTACTGCTTTTCCTTTACCAATTTTCTCACCCATTACTTCAACTATTTTATTCCCATCCAATATTTTTAAATTGTATAAATGAATAATATTTCTCAATAATCGGATTAACTCTCTTGAGCAAACATATCCGGATTCTGATTTAGCTTTTCTGTAATGCCATGTTATGGAAAAATGTTTTTCTTCAATAAATGATTTCGGACATGCCAAAACAGCTCGATTTAATAATGGGAGAACATCTTTCTTCCATAAGCTATTATAAATTACCTGGTTTTTCCATTCGCCGTTTTCTTTAATCACTGCACCATGCTCGGCAATAATATCAATTGGCAAATGACCTAATAATTTATCAATATCCTGATGACCTCTGCCTGAGATGATAATTACCTTTGTTTGTGGTTTGTTAACTAACTTTATTAAGATATTTAACAGTTTCTCAGATGGTATTGCTTTTTCTGGTATCGGGCAATAATCTACAAGTGTTCCGTCATAATCAAGCAGAATCAATTTATTTGTTGCGTTTTTGTACTTTTCTATTAAGACAGTATTTATCATTGATTTAAATTAGTCTTTTTTTTTAATCTGACAATATTACCTTCTATTTCATTGAGCCATTCTTCAAACTCACAAACAGTATCTTCAAACCCTTCCAGTTGAGTATAATTTTTAATGTCTGCTATTACCAACTTCCTTAATTTTTTTAATATACGTAAATTGTTTTCAAAATTTATTTTCACAGTTTAAATATTTTTGAATAAATGAAATTACTTAACGAAGAAACAACATTTTTTTTATAAAGTCATTAAGTTAACCTTAAAAAAAGCTTAAAATTTCAACACGAAACACTTTAGATATTCTGTTTAAAGTGAGTAGTTTATTTTCCGTTGTTGGTATGTCTGGCATATTGATCACTGTAATATATGTTTCATTAATTGCCATATTTTTAATTGTCGAGATAACGTTCCCCTGCTATGCGTCGTGCAAGATTTCGAAGCTGAGACTATATCCGTCATGACAAAATCTGATACGAAACAATATGCTGTATAACTTACTGAAATCAGCATGAAGTATAGCTTAATTTTTTCGAATAATTTGATTTTAATAAACATCGGAATTCAACGCATCAAAATAAAATTCACCTTTTATTCCTTCGCAAACTCAATTAACTTCTTTCTGTATGCATTAAATACGTTTGATCTGGATACAAACCCTATGTATTTACCATCCTCTATTACCGGCAGGTTCCACAAACTGCTGTCTTTAAATTTATCCATTACGGTTTCCATGTTGTCGGTCGGAGAAATATGTTCAGTAGGCTGAACCATTAAATCTTTCGCAAAAAGTTCATTATACTTTTCCTTGTCGAACATTACTTCTCTTACATCATCAAGCAAGATCATGCCCAGAAAATGATGTCCTTCATCAATTACAGGAAATAAATTTCTTTTCGATTTTGCTATCACTTTTACAAGGTCGCCCAAAGTGGCATCCGGACTCACATGGGTGAAGTCCTTTTCAATTACATGTTCCATTTTCATAAGAGTTAAAACAGCTTTATCCTTGTCGTGGGTGATCAGGAGTCCATGCAGGGCGAGCTTTTTCGTGTATATGGAATGTTTTTCAAAATAATGAATGGTGATATATGAAATGGATGAAGTAACAATAAGAGGTATGAAAAGCCCATACCCTCCGGTTATTTCCGCTATAAGAAAGATCGCTGTTAATGGCGCCTGCATTACTCCGGCAATCAGACCGGCCATGCCTACTAAAGTGAAATTGCTTTCAGGAAGCTTGATCCATTCAGGCGAGATAATATTTATAGCTTTGGCAAATGCAAACCCGGTAACGCCACCCATAAAAAGGCTGGGTGCAAAAACACCGCCTATTCCACCGCTTCCGGTTGTGATAGCCATGGCAATTACTTTGAGTATCAATATGAGTAACAGAAACAACAGAAATACCCATTGATCGTCATATATGGAATAGAAAAGGGTGTTGTTCAATAATTCGTGTGTATTACCGCTTAGTATGGATTTCATGGCAGTATATCCTTCTCCATAAAGCGGCGGAAAAAAATAGATCATGATGCCCAGCAAAAGCCCGCCAATAATAATTTTCCTGTATGGATCATATATTTCATCGAACAGGCGCTCTATATAAGAATTCATCTTTACAAAGTAAAGCGAGATCATCCCTGTAAATACACCGAGCAAAACATAGAAAGGAATATTATGGAAAACGAATGTTTCTTTAAGAGTAAAATAAAATTCTATCCTTTCTCCAAGAAGCAGAGAAGACACGATTGCTCCGGTAACAGTCGACATTAAAATGGGAATAATAGATGCTGCGGTCAGATCGAGCATCAATACTTCGAAGGCAAAGATCAACCCTGTAACAGGAGCCTTGAAAATTGAAGCCAGCGCACCGGCAACTCCACAGCCAATAAGCAAAGTAAGCGTTTTGTAATTCAGATTAAATACCTGCCCTAAATTGGAACCGATTGCAGCGCCCGTATATAAAATTGGGGCTTCCATCCCCACCGATCCGCCAAACCCTCCGGTAAAGGAACAAGCCACAATAGAAGAATAGGTATTATGCCTTTTTATTTTGCTGTTTCTTTTCGAAATGGAATAAAGAATCTTTGTAACGCCATGACCGATATCTTCTTTCACAAAAAACCGGATATACAATACCGTTAATAAAATTCCAACTCCCGGCAAAATCAGGAAGTACAAGTTCTGATTCTCGATATGTCCTGTGCCTCTGAAAAGAGATTCAATATAATGAACAGTTGTTTTCAGCGCCACTGCACCAATTCCTGCGATCAACCCTATCAGGATGCTCAGGATATAAACTAACTGCTTTTCCCTGATGTGTCTCACCCTCCAAATACGAAGCTTCCTGAAAAATGTTGTTTCATACATAATGAGCAAATATAAAAATTTGTAACTACTCAGCAGTAAATATAAAAAAAGTTTGCCACAGATTCACAGATTATAAAATGACTCTTTTTGTTATTAATGAGTTTTCGCCAAATCCCGCACGTGCGGGACTAAAGGACATTCAGATATTCCTTTTCTGAATATTTTATAAGGTTAATCTGTGAATCTGTGGCGATTTTTTTGTTGTTAAGTGGTTAAATTTTTTTAGGTACTTTTGAAATCTCGCGAATAGAAAAGGATATGATACGTTTTGAAAAATTTGTTTTGCCGAATGGGCTTAAAGTGATTGTCCATAAAGATGTTTCCACACCTATTGTGGCAATGAATATTTTATATAACGTGGGCGCGAGGGATGAAGATCCTGAAAGAACCGGCTTTGCTCATCTTTTTGAACACCTGATGTTTGGCGGGTCTGAGAACATACCGAAATACGATAAGCCTTTGCAGAATACTGGCGGCGAAAACAATGCTTTTACCAACAGTGATATTACGAACTACTACCTCACACTGCCAAAACAAAATCTTGAAACAGCTTTCTGGCTTGAGTCCGACAGAATGAAAGGTCTTGCTTTTACTAAAAAAAGTCTCGACGTGCAGCGTAACGTAGTGGTTGAAGAATTCAAACAAAGCTATTTGAACCAGCCTTACGGAGATGTTTTTCTATTACTGAAACCGGTGGCATACAAAGTCCATCCGTATCAATGGGACACGATAGGGAAGGATATTTCCCACATTCAGAATGCTTCCATGCAGGAAGTAAAAGCCTTTTTTAAAAAATATTATTGCCCTGATAATGCAATCCTTGTAATAGCCGGCGATGTGGATGCAAATGAAATAAAGATGCTTTCAGAAAAATGGTTCCGCCCTATTCCCAGAGGTAAGGGTTATATACGTAACCTTCCAGTGGAACCGCCGCAATCAGAAGCAAGAGGACTTACTGTTGAACGAAAAGTGCCGTTCGACGCTATATACAAAGCATATCACTGCTGCGGAAGGACAGATAAGGAATTTCATACGGTCGACCTTCTTTCGGATATATTATCCAATGGCAGATCATCCAGGCTTTTCAGAGAACTGGTGATGAATCAGAAACTTTTCAGCGAGATAGATGCATACATTACGGGAGAACTGGACAAAGGTCTTTTTGTTATTTCCGGAAAACTGATCAAAGGCGTGGAAATGAAAAAGGCAGAAGAAGCCATTCTTGCCGAAGTGGAAAAAATTTGTAAATTTCAGCCAGCAAATAATAAAGAACTTGAAAAAGTGCAGAACAAAATCGAATCTGCGCTTGTGTTTGCTGAAATGAACATACAGAATAAAGCCATGAACCTTGCTTTTGCAGAGCTGCTTGGCGATGCAGAATTGATAAATTCGGAAATCGACAGATACAGAGCTGTTATTCCCGAAATGATTATGCAGCAGGCAAAAGAGATTTTCAGAGAAACAAATTGCTCAACCCTTTATTATAAGGCAAAAAATAAACAGCATAAGTGTCATTGCTAGTGTTATGTTAAACCTAAATTCTCGTATTGAGATTGCTTCACCTCCTTCGTCGGTTTCGCAATGACGTCATTGCGAGGAGGTACGACGAAGCAATCTTTGCGTCATCTGTTATTAACTTAACACTATGAAACAGTCATGATTTAGCAAACACAAAGGGGGATGAAAATTGGGTGCTATGAT